>NZ_JBGBPT010000008.1:104885-152521 GCF_041106355.1 Streptomyces sp. BF23-19
GTCTGCCGGGGCGAGCCGGACCACGGCGGTTCCCGTGCGGTCCTCGGGTCGCAGATCCTGCCCCGACGACCGCACGACGGCACGACGGCACAGAACGTCGCGGTCAGGAGGAGCTCGGGTCAGCGGACCTCGGTGACCCGGTGCTCCTTGCGCGCGCCACAGTTGGAGTTGTACACCTGCACGTGCACGTTGCTGATGCCCCCGCCCCAGTCGACGCAGTGGCCCTTGCCGTACACGTAGGCCGGGCCCGCGTACGACGTGTACCGGCCGTAGTCCTCGCCCCGCTCCCAGGTGTCGGGGACTTCGATCCAGAGGGCCATGTCCACGGCCGCACCCGGGTTGTTACGGATGGTCGCGACGCAGTTCTTGCCGTTCGAGGCGTTGTATGTCAGGTAGACGGTGCCCAGCGAGCCGATGGCGGCCGAGTTCACGGTCTTGTAGGCGCTTCCGCAGACCTTCTGCGGCGTGGTGTTGGGCGCGGCGGTGGCAGGCGCCGCCAGCGCGGTCGTGGCCCCCAGGGCCAGCGCGGCGAATGCGGTGGTGGTAAGGACGGAACGGGTGAACCTCATGTTTCCCCCTGGTCGTCATTGGAGTTGGTCGCTCCTGCATGGTGGGACATGAAGGACGGCGGAACGGTTGCGCATCGTCCGCAGAGAATGTGACCGCGCCGCCTCACCACCCCGCCCGCCGGCCGACGGACGGACGGCCGCACGCGGGCGTCGAGGCCACGCGGGCCGACTTCGCCGCGTTGCGCCAGCGGTCGACGGCTACGCCCGCCCCCGCCTAGCAGAGTCGCTCCTCACCGGTCCGATCCCCCCAAGGGCCTACACCCGCGCTCGGCCCGTGCCGAGCGTATTGGGTGGATCCCGACGAGATCGCGATCACGGCACGGGCGTTCGACCTCTCCGAGGGTCTGGCGTCGATCAGGCCGATGGCGCGGGCCCGTCTGATGGCCAAGCGGTTGGAGCCCCACCGGTCCCTCGCCCCGGTCGGCGCGCTACTGGAGCGCGCGAAGGGCTGGCGGGTGGCTCGGGTGATCCGGTCCAGGTACTCGGCACGGCCGGCGTCGATCGTGAACGCGATGACCTCCGGCGAGTCGTAGGGTGTTGTCCACCAGGTGCTTCTCGAGTGCCTCGCGCCGGTCACCGGTCGTACGGAACGTCACCTGATACTCGGTGCCCTCGGAGACCTCGCCGAGGTGTCGGTACGTCGTTTCGATGGGCCCGGTCACCTGCCAGGAAGCGGCCAGGCGCGCCTCCACCGCCGAGCGCGACAGCTTCCGCGCAGCGTCCTGATCGTCCACGGTCGTGATTACGATCAAGAAGTCGGCCACGGGTTCAACGTACCCGCCCCATGCATCGTGCCCATATGGGCCAGTGGGCCAGGTGTGGGCCGCCGGAGGCTCCGAGGGGCCCGGAGGGCGGGGAACGATCAGGTCAGGCACAGCGAACACGCTCCCCGGAGCCCTCTATTTGCTCAGTACCGTAACCGGGCCGCCGGGTGATCAAGCGGCGCTCGCCTGCGGCGACGCCGATTCCCTCGAGCGTGACCAGCCAGGGCGCGTAGCGCCCTTTCACATCCGGTCGACGCCAGGAGCAGTGAGCGCGTGCCCGCCGCTCGCCATCGAGTCGGTGCTGGCGTTGGGCGAGGATGTCCTTGTTGTCGGGGACGCCGGTGGCGGCCGAGGCGGCGGCCTGGGCCGAGCTTGCTGCGGGCGAGGATGAGGATGGTCAGCGCGGTGGCGGCGCCGCCGGTGGGGAGCGCGGCGAGAACGTCGGGGTGGGCGGCGAGGGTTGCGGCGAGCGCGGTTCCGGCCGCCTGCCCGGTGCCGACCGACAGGATCAGCCAGGAGTACGCCTCGGTGGTGCGGGAGGCGGAGGAGAGCGCGTCCACGGTGTGGAAGCCATTGGTGATGATCAAGGTGAAGAACAGCCCCGGGATTGCCGCGAGGGCGAAGGCTGTGCGGGGATCGGGCTGGGCCAGCAGGGGCGCCCAGCCGAGGAGGAACAGGGCGCTGGTGGTGATGAGCTGGGATTTGGTCGTGCCGGGCCACGCCCGGCGGGCGTAGATCAGGCTGCCCAGGAAGCTGCCGGTGGAGAAAACGGCGGGCAGCAGTCCGCAGAGCATTGCCTGCCCATGGGTGCCGGCCATGCCTGCGGCCCACACGTTCATCGCTCCGAACGCGAACCCCGTTCCCGCCAGCGCGGTGAGCAGCAGGACCAGGCCGGCGCTCATCAGTCGCCCTGTTCCCGTCACCCCGGCGGCAGGACGCCAGGTCTGCGACGGTGCGGCGGTCAGGACGACCGTCGTGCCCACCAGCCCGAGGGCGGCGGTCGCGGCCAAGGCGGTGTCGGGCCCGTGCGTGGTTGCCAGCCACGAGGCGAGCAGGGGGCCGGCGATGTAAAGGAGTCCCTGCGAGCCGGTGTCGAGGGCTTGGACGACTCGGCGCCGCCCGAAGTCAGGCAGGACTGTCGGCCAAAGTGCCCGAAGCCCTGCCTCCAGCGGAGGTGTGACCAGACCCGCGAGCCCGACCACCGCGGTCACCGCCGCGGGATGCCCGCACGCCCGGATCAAGGGGAGCGCTGCCAGGCAGCCGGCGTTGAGCAGCACCGCCGGTGTCGACACACGGGTTTGACCGTAGCGGTCCATCAGCCTGCCTTTGACCGGCTGAGACAGCCCGGACGCCAGTCCGTAGAGGGCGGCGAGCATTCCGGCGAAAGACAGCGACCCACCGCCGCCGGTGATCCACAGGACGAGCCCCACCGGAACCATGGAGTTGGGCAGGCGCCCGATCAGAGTGCCGCCGAGCAGGCGGACAACGTGTCGGCTGCCCAGTACGGCGCCGTATGTGGCGAGCGGCGGGGCGGTGGTCGGGTGTTCGGCCAGGGTCAACAGGGCAGGGCTTTCGATCAGAGGGAGTGCGGGGGCGGGAGCGGGGGTACTGCCAGGGGGCTGTGGTCGTTGCTTGGACGCGGTGGTGGCCGAAGGCGCTGCGGCCACGGGCGTGGTGCCAACGGCCGGTGAGCGGGGTGCCGTGCGGGGGTGTGATACGGCGGCAGGACCGCGACGGCTTCCTTCAAATGCCGGCCGATCTGTGCGGGGTCTTGGACGTGGTGGTTGGTTGTGCGGAGCGCAACCGCAGGCGGACTGCGATCTCATGACAGGCCCGGGCGCTCGGCGTGGTTGCCCGTATGGCGCAGGTGCCGCGGACCCCGGAGCGGGGAGCGTAGCCCGGAGCTGACCGGCCATCGCGGAACTTGTGATCTTCCGACAAGACTGCGGGAACGGCCCATAGGTGCGGCGGGCGCGCGATGTCGGCGTGGGTCGCAGTGGCTGCCAGGGCGGGCGTCTTCCTCTGCCTCCTCCTGTTTCACCTCAAGGCACTGGGCTTCGCGCCGTGTGCTTCGGCGCCGGTCCGCACGCCTTGACCGACTGGGTAGGCTGGAATCACTGGGCCGAGCGCCCCGCCATCGAAGCCGCCCGCATCGGCGTGCAGTGGCGTGACCTGCCCGAACGGTTCGGGCCGTGGAAGACCGTCTACGAACGGCACCGTCTTCGGTCGGGCGACGGGACGGGGGAACGTCTCCTGGCTGCTCGGCTCCCGCCGCCCGGGCACCGGCGCCGCACCGTGATACTGGCTGTCATGACAAGCCTTCCCGCCAAGCCTGCGGCCCCGTTCTCACGGATCAAGGTCCGCGCCGGAGCCCTGGTGTTCTGCGGCAACGATGTCGCCCTGGTCCGCCGTGACCGCGCCGACTCCACCCACTACACCCCGCCCGGCGGCAACGTCGAAGACGGCGAAGACTTCACCGCCGCCCTGCGCCGGGAACTCAGGGAAGAACTCGACCTGGACATCGACCAGGCCGACGGCGGTGACCTGCTGTGGGTCGTCGACCAGCGCGTCTCCCGCCCGGGCCCTACCCCACCGCCACGCAAGCTCCACCTGATCTACCGTCTCCACATCACCCCCGAGGTCCGCGCAACCCTCGCCGAGCAGGAACACGACGAACTCCCCGACGGCAGCCACGAAGTCGGCGTCATCGAGTGGATCGACTACCGCCAGACCGCCGAACTGCCGATTTTCCCGCCCATCGGGCCCGCCCTCGCCGATCTGGCTCACCCGCACGCGACCGTCACCGACGCCGCTCTGGACGCCGTCACCGACGACACGTACACCTGGGTGTGATCGCGCTCCCCGATGGTCATGTTCGCGCCCGAGCCCCGTGGTTGGGCGCTTCAACGGTGACGCCGGGTTCGGTCGGTGCGGTCTGCCGCTGGGGGGTGAGTTACCTGTTGCACCAGGCGCGGCGCTGGCGGTGGGGCCGGGCATCCAGTCGCAGGCCGTCGGGCGCGGCGCTGGGGGTCGATCGCGGCGAAGGGGCGACCGCAGACGAGTGTGAGGTCCCGGCGCAGGGCAAGCTCGCCATCTCCTCGTCGTGACGGGCAAGTCCGATGCGGGCGAAGTTCTGGAAGGTCCGCCAGTCGCATGTGACAGCGCAGCAAGGTGATCCCCGCCGACGCGGGGGTGAACCGCAGATGTCAGCTCTGGTCTGCGTGTCGATGTAGTGGTCCCCGCCGACGCGCGGGTGAACCGCGCCCTGACCCCCCACTACCGCCCACGCTCCGACCGCCGTTCACAGTGGCCGTCACCTCTCCAGGCCCGCGCAGCCGCCCGCACGCCGACACGGGTCCGGCGAGCCCCTCCCCGGGCCGATGCGGCGGCCACGCCCACTCCTGTACCTGGATCGGCCATACCCGGGCCGACCCGCCGAAGGGGTTCCTGACGGCGTGACGGGCCTCAGGAACGGAACCCGATGATCCCGTACCCGGACCCGCGCGGCACACGGCGCAGCCAGCCGATCACCTGGGCGACCGCATCGGCCACCTCCCGGTCCGAGGCGGGGGCGAGCCCGAGGCGTTCACCCTCCTCGAACTGCTCCAGCGCCCGCTCGCAGTCCTCGGGCGACCACTCGCCGCAGCCCGGGATGTCCGTGTACGGCAGGACGGCAGGCAGGTCGCCGTACTGGAAGTCCGCCACGGAGACGGCGGTGACGTTCACGGCGCGCAGCCCCTCGTCCACCATCGACAGCCAGTCGCCCCGGTAGGGCGAGAAGCAGTCATTGTCGAGGAAGAGTCCGCCCATCGCGCAGATCCGCCGGTACGCGTAGCCGTACTGGAAGGCGTGGCCCGCCTCCGCGCTGAACGGCCCTGCGTTCACCACCGCCTCCAGCGCCTCGGAGGCAGTGGGGGCGCCGGCGGCTATCTGATCCCCGAACCAGGTTTCGTCCTCGACCAGTTCGGCGGCGTACTCGGAGCGGACAGCCTGAAGAAACCCCTTGTCCCCCGACCCCACCCACGCCTGGGCGCGCTGGGTGTCCAGCAGATACAGACTCAACGCGGTGCTCATGGCCCGATCCTAGGATCCGCCACCGACAGACGACCGAAGGGGGTCCACAGATCTTCCAACGGGACGCCCGCAACCTTGCCGTCTCCCGGTTCCTCGAGATCCGCATTCCGAGCCGCCCCGTACCACCGGGCCGTGTCGTCGCGCATGAGTGAGGCCGGCCGACAGAACCCAGTACTTCGGCCCCCAGCTCCGTGAGCAGGAGGTCGTTCTCTGAGCCAGGTCAGGCCATGTCGCCCAGGTACTTCGTCTGCCATGTGCCGGCTGTGGCCTGGGCAACGACGTCGGTGAGCTGGTCGCGCAGGTACAGAGGGATCATCCGCAGCCCTGCGACCTTGTCGAGCGGCACCCACTCGACGCCGGTGTGGGTCGGATCCGGGACGCTCCCGCCCAGCTTGGATGGCTCAGAGACGACCTCGCACCAGAACAGCGCATCAACCCGGTGGTTGCGGTCGTACGCGATGGGGCCGTCCTCGTGGTTGGCTGGGATGTGTTCGCGTAGGAACAGCAACTGTCCGGCGCGAACGATCACCCCCGTCTCCTCCAGCACCTCCCGCTCCACAGCCCGGTGCAAAGGCTCGCCCAGCTCCTGCCCACCGCCGGGCGGCAGCCAGGTATCCGGCTGAGGCCAGTCCCCCTTGACGAGCAGGACGTGCCCGTCACGGACCACCAAACCGGTCGCGGCTGTGCGGATGCGGCTCATGTGGACATCCCCTTCTGCTGGTAAACGACACGGTCGGCCAGGGCTGCGGCATGCAGCGCGGTGAGTGTCCGAGGGCGCGCTGCGAGAGCATCCGGAAGGTAGGGGGTGGAAGGCGTGTCGGTCGTGTTCGGGGCTCGGCGGCTGGCCTCGCGGCGAAGGAGCGGTCCCCGATGAGGCCGGCCGAGGATGTTGGCCCCTGTGGTCCGGACCGCCTGGTCCGTCGTGAACTCTTGAAATGCCCGCGCCACACGCCATAGCCAGGTTTCTGGGTCGTTCGTCAGACGGTCGGGATGCGCCGTTCGTCCCAGGGGAACGAGCCTTTGCCCTTCGCCCAGCTGAGACCGTGGATGCCGACGGGGCCCAGGATGGAGGGAACTCCCGCATCGTCCTGGCGCGGCCGGTGGAAGCGGGTGACACGCCACGACCCTCGGGGCCCGTTATGGCAGTACTGCCCCGTTGCGACATAGCACTTGGGGCAGGGAACCTGAGCGCACGCGTTCCAAGCGCGCTTCAGGGCCGCCTTGGCACCGACCGGGTCCTCGACGGTAGAGGCTACGGGGAGGTGGAAGTAGTCCATCTCCCGACAATGCCAGCAGGACCTGACCGCTTTCAGTCAAACCGCTTTTCTGCCCGCAGCTGCGACCGCATAGTTTCGATTCTGGCCTCTTCGAGCTCGCCGGCAGCCCGGGGCTTGTCCTGGGCTGTGCAGCAGGAGACGTTCTACGGGTCTCTGACGACGGGCAATTCCAGATACGGCAGGCGGGCCGAAACCTCTGTGTCCAGGCCGCCCCGTAGAGCGGCCCCTTCGCCTCTGAGGCCCTGGCGGCACTGACCAAGGAGTTCGAAGCGGTCGGAGGCACGGTCGAATCCCCGTCTGACCGACGCTTCATCGTGGTCACAGTGGGCCGTTCGGCCGATATACCTGCCATCGCACGTGTGATGGAGGCTTGGTCTCTCGGCGTCGGCCAAGGTGAATGGTGGTTCGGAAACGCTGACGAGCCCCAGTGGGGCTATCTGCGGTTGTCATCGGGCGGCCCAGGTGAGAATGCCGGCGAGGGTTTGTGGCGGCGCCGATGTCCTCGATGGCTTGCCGTTCCGCTGCGTCACGGATCCAGCGCCCTTCCTGCGCTTCTTCGATGGCGGCTTCCCACCACGTCCACCCGGCGTCGAATCGGTCCGCGAAGGTGTCCATGCGGACAGGCTTCCATGCATGATGCCGCAAGCGTTCAAGAGGGCGCCGATCAGTGGACCGACTGATCAAGGAGATGGGCTCTACGCCCCGGACGTTCCCGAGACAACGATCCAGGTGTTCAAGCGCCTGTGCGCGCCGGCGGATACGCGACCAACGCCAGCTCAGGGTGGACGGGTGGACGCCGGATCCCGCGCGCCGCGCTCTACACCTCAGAGCATCCGCTCGGCCCCCGCCGCCCGTGCTCGAAGCGCGCCGGCCTCCTCGCGTCGGCCCCAGCCATCCAGGATCTGCGCCCGGTATTCCATCGCGTACCCGTCACCCAGCTCCTCGGAGCGCAGAAACACCTGTATGGCCCGCTCCAGGTCACCCCGATCCCGGAAGGCCACGCCCAGCGCGGTGATCGGGAACGCCTCGTCCTGTGCAAGGATCACCGGCGCCCAGCGCTCGACACCAGCCGCATCGCCGCGTTCGAGCGCCTGCTTGACGAGGCCCAGCATGGCGTCCGGATCGCCCAGCGCCGCGGTCTTCTCCCAGATCACCTGAGCGCGGTTCGCATCGCCGGCCACCGCGTGCAGCATTCCCAGGTTGAAGCCCGCAACCACGTTCCCGGCTGCCCATGCCCGGCCCCACCAGTGCAGTGCGCCGTCCCGGTCACCCTTCAAATGCAGGCCCGCCGCCAGGTTCCCCATCGCCACATCATCACCCAGCTCCGCCGCAACCGTCAGCTCGGCCAGCTCTTCGTCCCGCTCCGACCGCCGACGAAACCACCAAGCCATCAGCAACAACGCCGGCAGCACCGCTGCACCGATCCCCGGAATACGGGCAAGCGAACATCTCTCACCCGGCGATCATGCCAGCCCATGCCCTGGACAGCTCGGCGAGGGTGGTGGCTCGCTGGGCCAACGCGGTCGACCTGGCCCTGCTCCTGGCGGACTCACTCGGTTCCTCATCCTGGGCGACCGAATCAGTCACAGGCGACCGTCGCACGGCGCGAGGCGACCTGCGACCTCGGGCGACCGCTGCTCGGCTGGAATACCGCAGGTTCGGAACACTGCCTCTTCACCAGTACACCTCGACGACCTGGCCGCCGAAGGCGAGACCCACCGCCTGGCCCTCCACAGCGGGCACATACCCGATGACGAAGCCGCCGGCCAGGTCGACCGGCTCGGGCGCCGGTACGCCGCCCTGTCCCCGCTGATCGCGATGCACGCGCGCATCGCCGACGGGCTCAGCGACCTCCGCGACCCCAAGGGCACGGGCCACCCGTTCTGGGCCTCGGCCGGCGCCACCCTCGTCCTCGGCAGCGCGGCTGCCCTCGTCCTCGGCGTCCTCTCCGCCGCGCTCTGACCCAGCTCCGACCGCCCCGCCTGGCCACCGGCACCACCACCCGCACTCGGGCGGCCGGTTCCGGTGACCCGGGCAGGCCGACCGGCCTCAGCCCAACCGGCGCGCCCGCCGCCCCGACCCGGGGGGTGGCGGACGCCCGTACGTGCCCAGCCACTTCTTCGACTTGGAGGGTTCATCGTGCTCGTCCCCGGCCGCGCCGCAGGATCTGGCGCCCGCGGCACACCATCCCGGGCCCCCGCTACCCGCTCCCCCAGCTCCGCTTCCCCGGTACCTGGAGCGGGTGATGGCCGACCAGGACGAGGACCTGGTCGACATCGACCCTCGCGCCCCCGCCGAATCCGAGCTGACGATCCCGGTGTTCAAGCGACTGTGCGCGCCCTCGGGGTACGCGACCAAACGCCGGCTCAGGGTGATGGGGCTGCGCCCCGGCGGCCAGGAGCCGGTCGCCGAGGTCGAGACCCGCGGCCCGAAGAACGGGCTGCACTACGAGATTGCGCGGGCAAGGCCGGTGCGGCCGATGACTCTCGCCAAGGAGTACGCGCTCGACAAGGCGATGGCTGCCGGACAGACCGTGGCACCTGAGGCCGACGCTACTTCTTCGCGCTCCCGACCTCCCTGAACAACTGCCTGGCGTGCCACGACGGCACGCCTGCAGACCCCGCCGGCTACCTCGCTCCCCCCGGCCGCACACCGGCTGGCCGCGTGAACGCATCTCGCTCCGGCCCGGTTCCCGCCACAGTGCTGCAAGGACCACCGAAGCATGACAACAGAGGCCGACGGTGGTGCCTCCTGGCAAAGCCCCGGGTAGCTATTCCGAGGCGCCGGCGGCCGTGCGGTGAAGAACGTGCTTGTCGAGGACGATGGTGTCGCTGCGTAGGACGGCGCCGTGGAGGTCCGAGAGGTTGCCGTCGAGGTGGATGGTCCTTCCCTCCGTGCGGTAGGTGCCCGTGTTGACGCCGATCTTGAACGCGGGGCAGTTGTCCAGGTTGCAGATCACGTTGTTGATCTGCTCGAAACGGCCGTCCGCGGTGAAGGTGAGATTCTGGATGTAGAACGTGATTCCCGGGCGGTTCTTGTCGACGGACTCGGTCCACTGCCCTGTCAGCCGGGCCTGGCCTGCGGCCGGGGCGTCTGCCCCCGCCACTTGGGCGGCGGCCGAGCCACTGGTGGCCGCCATGGCGGCCAGGAGCAGCAGTGCGGTTCCCAATGCTGACTGGATCCTCGTCTTCATCTGCGCGCTCATTCCTTGTTCGTCGGTCCGTGGTCCGTGGAGGTTGCAGCGGGGGCGGCTTGCGTGACTGGGTTTGGAGGCACCCTCGCTTCGACGCATGCCGCTGGACAGCCTCCGTGCTGAGTACTGTCTGCGTTGGCGGGCCCGACCGTATCCGTTCAGATGCCGGGCCCGTTCCACCTCGGCAGGGACCCCGTCTCGTTTCGGTCGCTCCCCGGACGCGGTGAACACTCCATGCCAACCACAGGAGACAGAGAGACCGGGCCCCTTCCGATGTCCGGCGTGGGGCATGCCGGCGGACGCGGATTGGCCGAGAGCCACCACGCTCATCACATCGGCAGCCACGTCCTGCCCGAGAGGCTTGCTCCGATGCAGGCCCTGCCGCCCTCAGCCATGGCGACGGCTGCCGAATTGCGCAGGGGTCAATCACTGCCCCCTTCCCCGGTCGGTGCGGCCGGCCCTGCCGCGCACCGTGGCACCGTCCACGACCCCGGTCGTGATTACGGCGACGACCGCCGTACCCCCAGCACGATCCGGCTCGACCTCGACTTCTGACCTGACCGGCACGCCGAAGGAGACCTGCTCATGCCCATGCCCTCCGACGCCGAGGCGTACTACGCCGCCCACACCCAGGCCCTGCGCGAGTACGGCGCCATGAACGACGCCCGGCTCTGGCCGCGCCAGGCCCTGCAGTACACGACCGTCAACGGCGCCCGCTTCCTGCCTTCCCGTCCCGGATGCCCGTCCGGTCCGTGGCCCCTACCGTCCGCTCCGCCCTCAAGAAGCACCTGGTGCACGAGTACGACGTATCCGCCCGCGACGGCTCCCCCTTGCGCATCCTCTGCATCGGCGGGCAACGTCTTGGGTCAGGCGCTGAGAACCCGTCTTTGAAGGGCAGACTTTGCCTACGCGGGCACCCTCGTGGCTTGGGCCAAGTCCTACCTCCACCTGACGATCAAGACCGTGAGTAGGCCCGAGGGCGCCAAGGGCTTCGTGATCCTGCCGAGGCGCTGGGTGGTGGAGAGGTCACTGGCTTGGTTGTCGCATACGCGTCGGAACGTGCGCGACTACGAGACCTGACCTGAGCGCTCCGAGACGACGCTCACCCTGGCCTCGATCACGCTCATGCCCCGCGGACTCACCCGGCCCGCCGTGCAGCCCGACACATCCTTTCCACGACCTGCTGAAACCGTCCACGCTGCTTGAGGCGTCACGGGGTCGGCGGGCGCGGCATCGCGATGGACGCGACGATGCCGTCCATCGCGTCGTTCAGGACCGCCTCGCGCTCGGCCGGGTCAGTGCATGACGCCGACCAAGCCTGGCGCCGGCATGTTTGCCTGGATCATGCCCCCCGTTTCTCCGTCACGGGCAGGCACTCGTCGAGCAGGTCGACGACGTCGCGCCAGGCTCGCTGCGCGTGCTGTGGGTGGTAGCCGACGCCGGGGACCGTGGGGTGGTCGACCGGCGGGTGGTGGAAGGCGTGCAAGGCGCCGCCGTAGACCGTGAGGCGCCAGTCGACGCCTGCGGCCTGCATCTCGGCGGTGAACGCGTTCCGTTGCGCGGGCGGCATGATCGGGTCTTCCGACCCGACCCCGGCCCACACCGGGCAGCGAATGCGCGCTGCCTCGCCCGGTCGGCCCGTGGTAGTTGCGTTGACTGTCCCGATCGCGCGCAGGCTGACGCCGCCGCGCCCGAGTTCCAGCCCGACGGCGCCCCCGGTGCCGTAGCCGACGGCGGCGATCCGGTCGGGGTCGGTCCGCGGTTCGGCGCGTAGCACGTCGAGCGCCGCATGGCCGATGCCCCGCATCCGGTCGGGATCAGCGAGCAGTGGCAGGCAACGGGCCAGCATCTCCTCGGGGTCGCTCAAATAGCGCCCGCCGTGAAGGTCGAAGGCCAGCGCTACGTATCCCAGCTCGGCGAGAGCGTCGGCCCGGCGGCGCTCGACGTCGCTGAGTCCCATGCCCTCTGGTCCGAGCAGCACCGCGGGCCGACGGTCGACACCGGCCGGGAGAGCGAGGTGCCCGACCATCGTCAGACCGTCGGCCGGGTACTCGACCGTACGCGTCGTAATCGTCGTCATGAGACTGGACCGTAGCGATCGTCGAGCCCGGATCGGCCGCTGTTCTGCCGCCGGCAGAACAGCGCGGGTATTCCCCCCTGTGGCGCCGCTGTGTCCGCTGTGCTTCCCCAGCCGTCTGACCAGATCGCCACCGCAAGCGCCGTGGACGTGCTGGAGCCCCCCGCCTTCGACCGAGACGCCTACAAGCAGCGCAATACCGTCGAGCGGTGCGTCAACCGTCTCAAGCTCAAGCAGTGGCGCGGCCTGGCCACTCGATACGACAAGACCGCCACGATCTTCCTGGCCTCACTCCACATCGCCGGCCTCTATATGTGGTCCAGTCGCTGATCAGAGAAAAGGCGTTTCTGCCTGGTCAGCGTGTGCGGCTGGCCTACGGGCCGCATACTCACGGAGGCTGAAGCGGAGTTCGGTGACTGCCTCAGCGAGGTCTCCTGGCATCTGGCGTGCCACAGGGAGAGCGCAGGACAGGAACAACCCCGCTGCCTCCGTCAGATTGTTCGGCGTTCCCTCATCCAGGGCCCGGCCGACCGCCGACAGAGGCGTGACTATCTCGATCTCCACGGCATCCGGCAGGGCGTCCAGGTAGACGCAGTCCTCTGTGAGGACGAGGTCCACGACCTGAGTAGCCGCCCGCCGAAGCTTCTCATCTGCGCTCATGGCCAGCAGTATTCACGAGCCGCCACAACGTCCGGCGGGCAACGGTGCCACTCAGCTCGTGATCCAAAGGAAACGATCTAGAAGGGGAGACCGACCAGGCCCCATCGCCGGGCTCCGGCCTCCGTGGCCACGTCGCCCCATTCACGCAACAACGCTGCGGCGGCGTCGAAGCCGGCGGGCCGGCCCGCCCAGCCGGCGGCCTCGGCTTCGAAGGGCCCGCGCAGTTCCTCCAGCCGGGGCGCGGCCACCTGCCAGGAGCGGACCAGCTCCGACACCTCGTCGGGGGCGCTGAGCAGAAGCACCCGAGGGCGCCACGGAGCGGGGTCCTCGGGGAAGCCGCGCGCGGCGGGCCGTTCCTCCTCCGCGGCGGCCGTGGGGTCCGTCGCCGTGACGTCGTCCGGGTCGTCCCAGAACAGGCCGCGCAGGAAGTGGTCCAGGGCTTCCCGCAGTTCGGGCGCCACCGAGGTCCGGACGTCCTCCCAGGCATTGCCCAATCGGGGGTGCCAGCCGTAGGAACCGGTGGTTCCGTGGAACCGGTACTCGGCGCACCAGGACACCTGCCGCTGCCACACCCAGCCGCCTGTCACGGCGTAGTCGGCGTCTTCGCACGCCTCGCAGCAGAAGTCGGGGCAGGCGGCATCGCCCAGTACCTTCACCCTGTCGTCCGCCGGTATCCGCGCCAGGTGCTCCCAATCGGCCATGAGCACGGTGATGTCGAGTCCCATCGGGACAGGCTAGTGCCGGTGCCGTGCAGTGAGGGCCGGGGGCGGTGTGTCAAGCGGGTTGAAGGAGAGATGGGCTCCTGCTGGTGCTGAGCCGCGGTAGGTCCCCACCGGGTCGTTCGGCTGGTGTTGCGACTTGCGGCCGCCGGCGGGCAGTCTTCAGGGAATCCGCCCCGGTCAGGTGTGCAGGCGGCTGTTGGGGGCCATCCTGGTCGCCGGCGCTCTCATCGTTGAACCAGTGGTCGCCGGCCGCCGAGTAGCGGAACGAGTGGGCCATATCCGTACCCGGGACGGTGCCCCGTCCCTGGGCCGCCACGGCCGGGACTCGGCAGGCTCCGCCGACTCCGTCCTACTCATCCCTCGGTCTGCGCGGCCTCGGGCACGGTCTGGGCTGGGCGGGTCTGCTTCTTCAGCGGCATCCGGGCTCGCCACCCCCGGCACCTGGACATACGCTGGCCATAGGGCAGGCGGCGGCCATGGGCCGCCCTGACAGGAACAGCGCGTTGCCGATGGCTCGGTCACCATCGCGCTTGCCGGCCGTGTTGCCCGCTCCCATGACGGTTGACCGTCGTGAACCGCGTCGGCACTCTCCGCTATTTCCGTGCGACCAGGGAGTCGCAATGAGAAGACTTTCTCGTACACGCCGTCGGGCCGTGGCCATTGCGGCAACTCTGATGGTCGGAGGAATGGTGTTGGGGGCCGGCCCAACGGCGTCCGCCGCCGTCTCGGCCGGCCTTCCCGCCCAGGTCAGCCCCGCCGACCAGACGGCCATGGTGAACGACACCAATGCGATACGTCAGACGGAAGGCGCACCACCCCTCGCCTGGGACGCGGCTCTCGCCTCCGGCTCGCAGTCATGGGCCGACAACCCCGCTTCCCTCGCCGGTGGAAGCCTCCAGCACGACGAGAGCTTCAACGACGGCGCCGAGAACATGTCCGGGGCCGAGCCATCCCAGGCTGTGTCGCAGTGGGCCGGAGAGAAAGCCGCCTACGACGCGGCCGGCCCGAACTGGAACACGGATGACCCCGGCTACAGAGACTGGGGCCACTACTGGAACATGGTCCAGAAGAACTACACGAAGATGGGGTGCGGTGCTGCGGCCGGCGTGACGGTCTGCCGCTACGTGTGACCCACACAGGCGGCCACGCCGAGCATGCGGCTGCCTGCTCTGGAGAGCCTGGTCAGGAGTACTCGTGAGCAGCCCACTTCACGAGCGCGGCCACGGGGCCGAAGTCGTCCACGTCCACGTGCTGGGCGTTCCAGAACGGCAATTCCTTGATCATTCTCTTGGGTGGCGCGTGTTCAGCGCTGCTGTCCCCGATCCTCAGGGTCAAGGCATGCCATCGACCCTCCGCAGGTGATCGATGAAGGCATCCCGTGTCTTCATCAACTGCCGAGCAGGCTCAACCAGAGCAGCTCCATCACCCAACCGGCCGGCTTCAGAGACCAGACGGTAGATCGGGGCGATCTGTCCCTCCGGCGTTGTGATCAAGCTGTAGGTGCTGCGGGGGCCAACGATGCGGGCGACCGTGCCTTGTCGTCGGTCGTCCATCTGATCCGCGGCCCCTCGCATGTCAACGTCTCTGCCTTCGTCGATCTGCTCAGCAGTCTGTCTGAGCGTGCGGGCGATGTCGGTGATGGCTTGCAGGAGATCCGTAAGCGACTAGAGCGAGCGGGCCCGCTGTTCGCTTCGTTGGCCCCGGTTCCATTTACCGCGCTCCAAATACACGTTGCCCAGGAGCGTGAGGGCGACTCCCGCAAGCGCGGAGGCCACGGGGATCAACTGCGCTGCTACGTCAGCCAGAGTGTGCCAGCAGTCAGCACAGCACGCGGAGCCCAAGCCAAAACTGGGGGTCACCTCGCTGGGTAGCCGATGCCCCAGTCCGGAGAAGTGCGGAACTACGGACCCGGACCCCCTAGTGCTGACCAGGACCGCGGCCGAGAGGTCGAAAGCGAGCGCCTCCACGCTTCCGCAGCGCGTGCCCAATCGCCCGCCATCACCTGCCCCACCAGCCCCACCAGCCCCGAGCAGGAGAGTGACCGATGATCCGACGGATCTACCGCCGCTGTGACACCGCACCCTGTACGACCTCTCCCCCGAGGGCCAGGCTGTCGCCGACGTGTTCCGCGCGATGTCTGCCGGCCTACGTTCCCCGCAGCGCCAAGTCGAGCCTGGGAATACCGGGAGTCGTCATCGCCCGCGACAGGAGATGGCGGCCTCGCTGGATCTGCTGCGGTGCCCCGGACAGCGACCGGGGATCGGCCTCGGTGAGACTTCCAGCATGAGAGTCAGATGCCTGGAGATCATCCACCCCGACGGCGACTACCCGGTCGCGGAGTATGACGGGATCCGTGTGGGGTGCGTCTACCCGGTTCTCGAGATGGTCGCCTACGACCTCGATTGCCAGATCCGCGTGCTCGGCCCCGACACACCAGACCCGGGACTCCTCTGGGACCCCATCCACTTCGAGACGGTAGACCCCCGGATACCACCCGGCTGGACCCTGACCATCGCCGACGGCCGCACCCACCTCGCGGACGCCCGCTGGCAGCGTCCCGGCTTCTGGAACGACTACCACCAGGGTGACCCGCAAGCCCTGGCCGACTACGACCACGTGAAGAGCGAACTCCTCGCCCCTGCGCAGCCACCCGACAACTGACCCTTGCACTCGGGTGCCCTCTCCCGTGTCCGAACCGCGAGGTCGCGATCCCCTTCGAAAGGACATACGCGCGGGGGCCTTTCTGTCGCACAGATGGGCGAACACGGCGCTGCGTGCCCGTTCGTTTGGCCCCGACGCCGGTGTCCTCATCGTCCGCGCCCGCCTGCCCGAGCGGCTCGGTTCGCGCTGGGCGTGACGTTTACGCCCACCGGTGAAGGCCACCTCGCGTGCCGATCCCTGGGGAAGGGTGGGGTCGGTTCCGTCAATGTGTGGAGGTAGCCCATGGGCCCGGACCTGAGCCGTGTGATGCGCTCTTCGCCGTACTGGCCGGTGATCAGTCACACGACGCTGCGGCGGGTCCTCCCGGGGTTCGCCGTCTCGTCGTTGGGTGACGGCATGGCCGTGGTGGCGGTGAGCTGGCTGGCGATCGAGCTGGCGCCGGCCGCGGACCGCGGGATCTGGGTGGCGCTGGCGGCGGCCGCCTACACCCTGTCGGGTGCGGTGGGCGCGCTGCTGCTCGGCCGCTTCCTGCGCCACCGCCCGCCCACCCAACTGGCGGGCTGGGACGCGGCGTTGCGGGCGGGAGCGCTGGGGGCCATCCCGGTGCTGTACGCCTTCGGCGCACTCGGTATCCACGGGTATGTCGCGCTGCTGGCGGTCTCCTCCGTGCTGCATTCCTGGGGGCAGGCGGGTGTCTACACGCTGATCGCCAGGGTGCTGCCGGAGCGCGACCACCTGGCGGGCAACGCCGTCCTGTCGGGTGTGGGGTCGATCGCCACGGTGGCGGGGCCGCCGCTGGCCACGCTGCTGATCGCGTTCGGGAGCCCGGCGACGGTGCTGGCCGTGGACGCGACGACGTTCCTCGTCCTGGCGGTGACCTTCCTGGTCGCCGTCCCCAAGGACGCGGTCCCGGAGCCCGAGGACGACACGGCCTCGCGAGCGGCCGGTTTCGCAGTGATCCGGCGCAGTCCCGCACTGTCCGGCCTCCTCGCCCTGAGCTTCGCGTTCTTCTTCCTCTTCGGCCCCGTGTACGTGGCGCTCCCGCTGCACGTGTCGGACGACCTGGGTGCCTCGGCCGGTGTCCTGGCGGGGTTCTACACGGCCTTCGGCATCGGCGCAGTGCTGGGTTCGGTCCTCACCGGCCATCTCAGCCGGTGGCGGTTGTGGCCCACGACGGTCGGTATCGTCATCGGCTTCGGTGCGCTGATGCTCCCCCTGGGCCTGGGTGCCCCGACGGCCATGTCGGTCGTCTGCTTCGGGGTGGCGGGGCTGCTCTGGCCGCCGTACTCATCGCTGTCGACCACCCTCTTCCAGCGCTCGGCGCCGAGCGCGCTGCTACCGCAGGCCCTCGCGGCGAGTTCCGCCGTCAGGGTGCTGTCGGTGCCCCTGGGCACCGCGCTCGGAGGACCGCTCGCGGGCGGCCTCGGCGCGGTCGGCGCGCTGCGCCTGTCCGGTGCGGGCATCGTGGTGGTGGGCCTGGTCGCCGCCTCCGCGCTGACTCTGCGAGCCGCGCGGACCTGCCACGAGCCAGCGGCGGGGACCGCGAAGCCGGCCTGCGCGGAGGCGGAGGCGGAGAGGGAGACGGAGACGGACGCAGAGCAGCAAGCAGGGGCGCAACCGTAGCCCCAGCAGGTGGGGATCCTCAGCCGCATCGAGCCTGATCAGCAAGATCCAGATGCTGTCCCGCAAGCTGTTTATCGCGCTCAGAGGCTTCCCGATGGAGAAGTCACGGCATTTGGGTGTTCGCCTCTCGTTCCGAGAGGAACTCGTCAATTAGATCGAAAAGCACTTTGATGACTTGCTGTTCCTGGTCTGCGGGAAGGTCCCAGGACCCCCACCCGTCAGGGAGCGCAAGGTGGTGGACCTGACCGGGCCATGCGTGATTGCAGTCGCGGCCTCGGCTCGTTTGCGGTCTTAGAAGGTCGGGGAGTTGGGGTCGTAGCGGACGCTGGTCAGTGCGGACATGTAGAAGACGCGCTGGAGGCCGCGGTGGTAGTGGCGTGGGGACGGCGAAGGTTGCCTCTCTTCTTCCCCGAGTCATGCGGCGCCGGCGCAAGCCCGGCGAACGCGGCCAGCCGGTCCGGGGTCGCGAAGAAGGTGAGGTCGCTGCCGACCCCGGCCGCGGTCGCCCGCAATGGGGTGATCGTTATGAGGTCCACGCGTGCGACCGGCCGGCACACCGCCCACACGGCATCAGCCCCGGGACGTACGCCCACGGGCCAACCCGGCCGCACGATTGCCTCCCACGGCCCCATGTGCGGCCGGGGTTCTCTCGGCAGTGTGGGTGCCGTGATCGAAGTCAACGAACTCACCAAGCGCTACGGCAGCAAGACAGCCGTCGACCATCTGTCCTTCACCGTGCGGCCGGGCCAGGTCACAGGATTCCTCGGCCCCAACGGAGCCGGCAAGTCCACCACCCTGCGGATGATCCTCGGCCTCGACGCTCCAACCACCGGCTCCGCCACCGTCAGCGGCGCCCCCTTCCGCCACCACCCGCGCGGACTGCGGCACGTCGGAGCCCTCCTCGACGCCGGACAGGTCCACGGCGGCCGCAGCGCCGCCGCCCACCTGTCCGCCCTGGCCCGCAGCAACGGCATCCCGCGGCGCCGGGTGGACGAGGTGCTCCAGGAAGTGGGGCTGGCCGAGGCGGCGAGCCGTCGCATCGGCGGATTCTCCCTCGGTATGAAGCAGCGGCTGGGGATCGCCACCGCCCTGCTCGGCGACCCGCCCGTGCTCATGTTCGACGAGCCGATCAACGGCATGGACCCGGAGGGCGTGCTCTGGGTACGCCGGCTCTTCCGACGCCTCGCCGCCGAGGGACGTACGGTCTTCCTCTCCAGCCACCTGATGTCGGA
This sequence comes from Streptomyces sp. BF23-19, assembly GCF_041106355.1. Lineage (NCBI taxonomy): Bacteria > Bacillati > Actinomycetota > Actinomycetes > Kitasatosporales > Streptomycetaceae > Streptomyces > Streptomyces sp. BF23-19. Next base: position 123,738 of record NZ_JBGBPT010000008.1, read on the forward strand.
GATGGAGAACACCGCCGACCAGCTGGTCGTCATCGGCCGGGGCCGTCTCATCGCCGCCGAGTCGGTACGGGACTTCGCGGCCCGCGGCACCCGTCGCAGCGTCGTGGTCGGGACACCGAGAATCGCCGAGCTGGCAGCCGTGCTGACCGCGGCGGGCGCCACGGTCGAGCAGGAAGGCTCGGCGGGCGCCGAGAAACTCACCGTGACCGGGCTCCCGGCGGACCGCATCGGAGCGCTCGCCTTCGAGAACCGGATCCGCGTGGACGAGCTGACCACCCACACCGCCTCACTGGAGGCGGCCTTCATGGAACTCACCGCCGACAGCGTCGAATACCAGGCAGGACAGCCCCGATGACCACACTCGCCTCCGCCCTCCCGACCACCCCGGTCACTGGGCCACCCGCCCGCTTCCGCGACCTGCTCGCCTCCGAGTGGATCAAGATGCGGTCCCTGCGCTCCACCCCGTGGGCGATCGCGCTCACCGCCCTGTTCGTCATCGGGTCCTCCGCCGTGGCCACGCTCGCGGACAACGCCGCCCGCTCAGGCCCCGCCGATTTCCTGCCCTACGACGCCTACCCGCCCGCCGGCTACTGGACGCTGATACTCGTCGCAAGCAGCATGGGCGCCCTCACCGTCGTGAGCGAGTACAGCAGCGGCCTGATCCGCACCACCACCGTGGCCGTCCCCGCCCGCGGCTCGGTGGTGCTGGCCAAGGCGACCGTCACCGCCGCGCTGTGGACCGCGGTCGGCACGGCCATCTCCACCGGTTCCTTCCTGGTCTCCCAGGCCGTCCTCAGCGGTCGGCACGCCGGCGTCCCGCTCACTCACCCAGGGGTGTTCCGGGCGCTGGTGGCATCCGCCCTGCTGGCCCCGGTCTGCGCACTGACCGGGCTGGGCCTCGGCGTCCTGCTCCGGCACAGCGCTACGACCATGGTCACCAGCGTCCTGACCCTGCTCATGCTGCCGCCCATGTTCTCGGAGAGCGATCGTTGGTCGGCGGACATCAACCACGCGATGGTGTCGGCCGCCTGGAAGCGCCTGGTCCAGAGCTGGGAGCCGGATCCCGGATCCCTCGGCTACACCGCCACGGTCCCCGGCTCCTGGATCGTGTACGCGCTCTGGCCGCTGATCACGGTCGCACTCGCCGTACTCGTCATCAGACGCCGCGACGTGTGAGCGTTCCTCCTCAAGGCACGCGCACCGTGCACTGACGGCACACTCCGGGAGCAAGGCCCCGTGGCTGCGTGGACCACAACCGAGAGCATGGGTCGTCGGATTCCAAGACCACTTCCCGATCACGGCCGTGTGCGATGTCGGTGAGAAGTAGAAGTAGGTTCTGGCACAGATCTTGGGGAACCATCGCGGAGCGTGACCTCGGTGTTCGATTGCGAGTGACTGACTCGTGCGAGACGGCGCACGCCTTGGCGTCTGAAGGCCGGAAGTGATGCTCCCTCAGGTGCATCCCGTTCGCTGCTCTGGCTGGCTGTGAACAGTGATGGTGCTGGTCATGCAGACCGATGCACCGTTCTGGGATTCGCTGGTGTTCGACGGGATCGACGATGTGGAGGTCGAGGCGGTTACGGTCGCGTTCGGCACGGTCGAGGTGGTGGCAAGAGGCCGCATGGCGGGGGCGGCGTGTCCGGACTGCGGCCGCTTCGCGGACCGGGTCCACGACCGTTACCAGCGCAGGCTGAAGGACCTTCCGCTCGCTGAGCAGGGCTTTGTGATCCGGCTTATGGTCCGGCGATTCATCTGCGGGTCGGCGGACTGTCCGCGCCGAACGTTCGCCGAGCCGTTCTCCCGGCTGGCCGCGCCGTACGCGCGGTTCACCACGCGGCTGAACCGCGCCCTGGAGCGGGTGGGGCTCGCCTTGGCGGGACGAGCCGGCGCTCGACTGGCGGCCCAGCCCGGCTTCGGTGCGGGACGGATGACCTTGTTACGCAGGGTCATGGCGTTGCCCGATCCGCGATTCAGTACTCCACGCGTGCTGGGCGTGGACGACTTCGCGATCCGTCGCGGCCAGACCTACTCCACCGTCTTGACCAGCATCGAAGACCATCGCGTGGTCGACGTGCTCCCGACCCGTGAAGCCGGGCCGCTGGCAGCTTGGCTGGACTGCCATCCCGGCGTGGAGATCATCTGCCGGGACCGGGCGGGTGCCTACGCCGAGGGCGCGCGGCGCGGTGCACCAGATGCTTTGCAGGTCGCCGACCGGTTCCATCTGTGGCAGGGCCTCGGCCGCGCCGTGGAGACCTGCGTCGCTGCCCACCGCGACTGTCTGCGCACGCCGGCGCCCAGCGGCACGCTGACGGAGGCCACCCGACCGACTTCAGGGGGATCGCAAGACGACGCGGAGCCCGTCGGCCGGCGGGCCGCGCGAAAGAAGGCCGCACACGCCCTGGTCCACGAGATGCTCGCCCAGGGGCACTCGCGCCGGGCGATCGCCCGGCATCTGGGCTGGGGCCTCAACACCGTCCTCCGGTACGCGAACGCCTCACGCTGGCAGGACACCATCCGCGAGAACCGGCCCCGGCCCAGCAGACTCGATCCCTACAAGCCCTACCTCGAACGACGATTCACCGAGGGATGCACCAGCGTCACCCGACTCCACGGCGAACTGGTCGCCGAGCAGGCTCCCGTCACCTACGGCATGGTCCGAGCCCACATCGCCAGCTTGCGCAGGGACCCGTCCGCCACACCGCCACGGCCAGCGACCGTACGGCAGGTGACCGGCTGGCTCACCCGCCACCCCGCCACCCTGAGTGAGGAGGACCGCATCGGCCTCAAGGACCTTTTGACCCGCCGTCCGGAACTGGACACGGCTGCCGGACATGTCCGCGACTTCGGCGAGGTGCTCACCGACCGCCTCGGCGCCACGCTCCCTGCCTGGATCGACGCAGCCGAAGCCAGCGAGCTGCCCGGGCTCACTGGCTTCGCGCTCCACCTGCGGCGAGACCTCGACGCCGTGATCGCCGGCCTCACCCTGGACTGGAGCTCGGGTAGCGTCGAGGGAGCCGTGAACCGCATCAAGAAGATCAAGAGACAGCTCTACGGCCGAGCCGGCTTCCACCTGCTCCGGAAGATGATCCTGCTGCAGTAGCGCCTCGCAGTGGCTATTCGAGGTGCGACTCCCGATACCTTTCCTCAGGCTGTTCCTCCCAGTGAAAGCGGGCAGCCACGTCCGGCTGCGCGACTTGCAGGACAGGGAGAGGCGGCAGCGATGTCATGCCTTGGCATCGGGCATGCCGCTGGTGACGACGATCGCCGCCACGTCGCCGGTCTTCGTGCGGCCCAACCAGACGACGCCGCCCGACTCGGCCCCGAACGTGACCAGATCGGCTTGCTGCGACTCATCGCGTACCCGTTCGCACCCGTCGGCCAGCTGCTCAGAATCGCGCGGGGCAGGGACCCCGTCTATGAACGTGCGAAACGGTGCGGACAAGGTCGTCCACGCGCCTGCATCGGCGAAGCAGCCGACATTAGCATCGGAGAAGAAGCGGGGCTCCTCGCCCGGCTGAAGCCGGGCGATGTCGTCCTCGACACTCAGGCCCATCTCCCATCCGACGACAGGGTCGTCGCTGATGCACAGGCGCGTCGCGGCGCACTCAATACCGTCGACATGCTCGCCCATGAACTCGTACGGGCCTGCCGTCCACGCGATCTCTACCCGGTAGACGCCCGAGGGAATGCGCACCGCCAGCTCCCGCGGGGGCCTGGTCGGCAGCCCCCTCTGGTACTCCCAGACCTGGTCGTCGTGCCATGGCGCATCGACGACAAGCCGGCCGCTCGGTACGCGGATCGTCGTCAGCTCCTCGATGCCCGTCACGACTACCGGCGTCATCGGATCGTCGTACACCGTCCCAAGGTGAGCACCGGGCGTGAAAGCCGCCTCCAAGTACCAGGTGGCCTCAGGCCCGGCTGCCAGCCGCGCGTCCCTTACCCACTCCATGTCTCACTCCCTCCTCGCCACCCGGCCGGGCGGTCAACCGAAAGCTACGTGGGCCCGCTGGCATCGGCACTTCTTGCATCGTCGCAATCCGTGATCGCTCCCCAAGATCTGTGCCAGAACCTGACTCTCAGCGACAAAGCCAGGCTCAGCAACACCAGGAGCAGGCGCGACGAACTCGACCAGGCGCAGCGCGCCGGCCTCGCCGAACTCGGCGTGGAATGGGCGCAATAGAAGGCCGATGTTCCTCGTGCTGGTGCTGCCGGAGCTTGACCGGCCAGGCCGTCATCACCACCGCGACCACACCCTCCCTCCTGGAACCGGAAGGCCAGGCGCAGGCCGGACTCGGCTACCAGGGCGGCAGCGGCAGCCCCGCTGCGCGCCTCGGCTCCAGGAAGTCGGTGCGGAAGATCTCCAAGGAGGCCCTGAGCAGCGGAATACCTACCTCCGCGCCGAGGTGGACCAGCGTGGCCGTCTCCTCGTCCATCCGGAACTCCAACAAGAGGGCGCCACCCCCGGCAGCAGTCATCTCCACGACTTCCAGTGCGTCGAAGTCGTCGCTCCCGAGCACTGTGAGGGCGGCGTACTCCCGGCCCTCCACGGAGAAAAACCTCATGTCCGTCCCCCTGCCGTGACCGCGCTCCCTCGGCACCTCGTCCCCCGGGAATCGTACGGCCTGCTCACCGGCCGCATCCCGCTCCCCTGACAGGGGCGGCCTGCTGTCGGTGGGCAGGGACGGCGGCTTCGGCCTGGGCCTTCCGGCCGAGGGCTGCGGTGACGGGGGTGGTGGTGGAGCGGGAGCGGGAGCGGGCCGCCATCGGGGAGACCCACAACCGGGACGCGGACGCGGGCCGCGCGGTCAGCGGCGTGGTCGGGGACGGGAGGGTCGCGTCCCCGAGGCGGCTTACCAGGGCCGTGCCTGTGGCCTGCATCCAGGAGGTAGCCCCGAAAGCGACTGGCCAGCTGTCCGGGACCGGCTACTTCAGCCGCCGCGGACCTGGAAGAGGTAGAGGGTGGCGGTGCCCCGCAGCCGGTCGGGCAGCGGTACTCGGGGGAGGCTCCGGTGGCCAGGATCTCGAAGCGTGCTGCGCGGTGTCGTACTCGGGCGGCGAAGGCCGAGGGGAAGCGAGCCACGTTCCGTGCCTCCCCGACCGTGCCTGGGGCGGGCAGCGAGAAGGAGCGGGTCGTGGTCTGCGCGTGCACCCTGCACAGCCCTCGACGGCCGCCTCCCCACCCTGCGCACCACCCGGGCTTTCGCCCCCACTCACACCGGTGTTGCGCTGTGGATGAAAGGCCTTGGCCGTCGATCGGTGCCAGGGCTAGCTTTGCCGCCATGCGCGAGTTGATCACCGACGACCGTCGAACGTTGGCAGTGGAGGAATGGGGCGACCTCACCGGGAAGCCGGTCGTCTACCTACACGGCAGCCCGATGAGCCGACTCTCCCGATACCCGGACGATTCCCTGTTCCACGAGCTCGGCGTCCGGCTGATCACATATGACCGGCCCGGGTTCGGGGGCTCCACACCGAAGCCGGGGCGTCGGGTCATCGATGCCGCCGCTGATGTCGCCACCATCACCGCCGCACTCGGCCTGCACCGCTTCGCGGTGTTCGGGGTGTCCGGGGGCGGCCCGCATGCCATGGCTTTCGCTGCCCGGTATCCCGAACGGGTGACACGGTTGGGGGCGCTGGCGAGCCCGGCGCCGCGTGACGCGGCCGGGCTGGACTGGACCGCCGGCATGAGCGAAGGAAACCGCCGCAGTGCCGCCGTGGCGTTGACCGGGAGGCAAGACGTCACGGAACACCTGGCGAATCTCGGAACGGCCAATTTCCCGACGCTGCCGGAGATCGAACAGGCGGTCCTTTCGCGACCGGAGATCAGCGCGATGATGGGACCGGCGTTCGCCGAAGCGGTCCGGCCGGGGCTGGACGGCTGGGTGGACGACGTCACCGCCATCTTCGGCACGGAATGGGGGTTCAACCCGGCAGCCATCACAGTTCCGACGCGGATCTGGCACGGTGGCCTCGACACCCTGGTGCCTCCTGCGCATGGCGAGTGGCTCGCCGCACGCATGCCGACCGCGATGCTGATCAGACAAGCCGATGCCGGGCACGGCGGCCACTTCGACGCCACCCCCGCGATGCTCGCCTGGCTGATCAGCGACATCAACGACGAGGCCCACGCCCCCGGAAGCTGACCTCAAGATCACGAGTGCTCCTGACCGCGCTGCTCGCAGCCTCGGGATGCGTCACCGTCCACCCCGTCCCCGCCTCAGCGATTGCGGTCAAGTACGACCACGTCGTCGCCCATGCCGATGACGAGACCTTGGCCGACGGCGGTCATGCACTGGGCCCGCGTCGGCAGCGCGACCTTCTCCCGGAGCCGGGCCGGCGCGAGATCCCAGACGTGGACCGTACCGCTGCCGTCCAAGGTGATGGCGTCCGTACGGTCGTCCTGCGTGGTGCAGGCCACCGCGAGAACTCCTGACCGGTGTCCCGCAAGGGTGGACCGCAGGGTGCCGTCCGTCAGATCCCACACTTGTACTGCGGTGTCGTTCCCGCCCACGGTCAGCGCGTGGGGACGGCCCTCCAGGACGGTGCCGGCAAGTGCCCGTATCCAGTGGTGCCCTGTGTGGACGGTGGCGGTGACGCGTCGGCCCTTCTCCGTGAGCCTCCACAGCCGCAGTGCGGCGTCATCGCTGCCCGTGACGAGGTGGGGGCGGCCGTCGACGGTGACGGGCTCCATGGCCCGCCCCGCCGACCGGGTGCGGTCGCTGTGGAGCGGGTGCTCCACATCCTCGGCCAGATCCCACACGCGTATGGTGCGGTCCTGGTCGGAGGTGACCACGCGGGGACGGCCGTTGACGTCCGCCCACGCCACGGTCTCCACCCGGAGGTCGGGTCCGGGAAGGTCCCGAAGCACGGTCCCTGCGGCGAGGTCCCAGACCCGGGCGACGCCGCAGCAGCCTCCGACGGCAGCGTAGGGGCTGTCGTGGACCGTTGTGCACGCCAGCGCCTCCACACGGTGCCCGTGGGGCAGGGTGCCTCGTTCCGTCCCATCGGCCAGGTCCCAGACCCGTATTGTGGTGTCGCCTCCGGTGACGACATGCGGACGGCCGTCGATCTCCACGGCGCCCACGGCCTGCACGGTCCCGGTGTGGCCCTTGTGTCCTGCGGGCAGGGCGGCGTCACCCAGGTCCCATACGCGCGGGGGCGCGGAATGGCCGCCGCTCACAGCGTACGGGCGCCCGTCGATCGCCGTGCTGGCCAGCACGTCCACATAGCCGTGGTGTCCGGTCAGGACGGCGCGCTCCGTGTCCTCGGCCAGATCCCACACGTGCACCGTGCAATCACCGCCGGCGGTCAACACGTGGGGGCGTCCACCAAGTTCGAAGCAGCTCACGGCAGATATCCACGAGGTGTGCCCGCCCAGCACCGCGCGCTGCGAGCCGTCGGTCAGGCACCAGACCCGTGCCGCGTGCTCCCCGCCGCTCCCGGTGATGGCGTGGGGGATGCCGTCGATCATCGTGCAGGCCACCGCATAGACGGCCGACGTGTGACCGGTGAGCACGGCCCGCTCGACGCCGTCCTCCAGGTCCCACAGCCTCACCGTGTTGTCATAGCCCCCGGTCACGGCCACGGGCCGGCCGGCGACCTCGGTGAACGCCACCGCTCGTACTTCCTCGGTGTGGCCGGGCATCCGCGCACGTTCCGACCCGTCGACCAGGTCCCACAGCCGGACCAGGCAGTCCTCTCCCGCAGTGACGGCGTGCGGCCTACCGTCGATCACCGTGCAACCCACCGCGTGTATCCAGCCCTTGTGACCTCCGAGGGCGAACCGCTCGGCCCCGGTATCCAGATCCCACACCCGTAGGCTGCCGGAGCAGGTTCCTGTGACGACATGGGGACGCCCGTCGATCTCGACGCAGTCCAGTGCGTAGACCCCGTCGTCCTCAGTGATGACAAGGCGTTCGGTTCCGTCGACCAGGTCCCACACCCGGACGTTCGCGTCGTAGCAGCCGGTCACCGCGTGGGGACGCCCGTCGATGACGGTGCACGCGGCGGCGTCCACGCCCAATCCCGTCTTGGTGAAGCGCAGCGCTGGATGAACCATCGTGCCGGTCGCCCAGCGCGGCCGCCACGGGCGGGCGCGAGACAGCTCCAAGGCGGGCCCGGTCTCACCGTGGCGAGCGGCATCGACGGCGAGGATGTCCCGCCTTTCGGGCAGGCTCGCGGTGGCATGGACGTGGACGGATGCTCGGTAAATACTCCGCCGCACCGTCCCCTGCGACGAGCCCGGGATGTTGAGCGCGCGGAGCAGCCCCTGTGGGGCCGCGTGCACCAGATACTCGGCGTCCTCGAGTATGTCGTCCAGGGCACCAGCCGCGGCGGCGTGGGCGGCGAGATGGTCGACGATGTACGGTGCGGCAGCCGGCCAGTCGCGGTGCCCGTTGTCCCCGTCAAGGGGCACCTCGGCCAGCAATGCGCTCGTGACCGCCCGTTGCGTCTGCCGCTCGCCCGAGCGAGCTCCTCGGGCACGCAACCGGTAGGCCACACCCTCCGGTGTCTGAGTCTCGACCAGGAGTTCGCCCGCCCGGTCCCGGAACACGCTCACGTCCTGAGCCGTCCACGGGTGACCCGACAGGGCGCGTGCCAGGACCACCCACAGGGTGAGTGGCAGACCCACGCCTTCGGCGAACGCCAACGGCAGCAACAGCGCGGCTTCGTCGTCGGAATCCAGCGTCTGCCCGACGGCCCTGTCGCCGTTCGCCATCGCCACACGCTCCTCGCAGCCCGTTCACGACCCCGTCCCTCCCCACTGCGGGGGGACGGGTCACCAACCTGGCCACGGATGCTACAGACAGCCACTGACATTGATACTCGTAGCGGGTTCCGGTGGTCGTGGCTCTGCCACTGACTGACGCCCTGCTGGGCTGTCTTCCCGCTGTACCGTCCGGCTGCCGGGGCCCGTTCTTCATGGCTCCGGCCAGGTGGAACACGACCTGATAGAAGCTTGGCCAGAAGCCCCCTCGATGTCCTGTCCGCCCCGTCCGGACCGGCAAACCCGGCCCGCCACTGCTGCCTCTCCTCCCCACCGCCACGGCCCGGCCAGGACTTGTCCGGCCGATCACGCCGCTCGTTAGGCCGGCGCCCAGGGAGGCTGCGGCTGTGATGGGTGCCGGGGAGATGAGCCGGACTGAAGCGGTCGCGCTCGTGCAGCGGGTCATGGATGCGGACTATGCGTCCGAGGACGAGGCGGACGGGTGGCTGGACGGGCTTGACAGAGCCCTGGCCTGTCCATCCGGCCACGTCAGCGGCCTGATCTTCTGGCCGCCAGAGCGAGAGCTCTCTGCCGATGAGGTGGTCGACCAGGCATTGGCCTATCGGGCGATCGCGTTGTGACACACGCGCTCAGGTGCGAAGCCGGATAACGAGGGCTGCTACGGTTGCGGGCCCGCGGAAGACATAACCGCGCTGGTCGTAGCGGGTGGCCACGGCTCTGGCGTGCCTGAGCCGGTTGATCGCCCGTTCGACGGTGTTGCGTTTCTTGTACCGCTCTTCGTCGAATCCGGGTGGCCGTCCGTCGCGTGAGTGCACCAGCAATGCAAGCCCCTGCGCGCCGACGAACTCGAGGAGCGGCGCAAGTCCCTGCTGGACGTGCCGGAGGCCGGGAGGCTCTGGGAGCCGGGTGAAGAGGCATGGGAGGCCGAGCTCGCCGCGCTCCGCTCCTACCGGCGGGCCACCGGACACCTCGCACCCCGACACGACGCCGTGGGGCGAAGACGACGAGACGGTGCCCATCGGACAACACATGGCCAACCTCCGACGCAAGGATGCCAAGGCTGGCGCATTACTCCCCGACATCGCACCCGCCGTGCTCATGGACGGCGACGACATCGGCAAGTGGCTCCAGCAGCAGAAACAGCCAGCCACCTCGACCCGGCTCCTGCCCGAGCAGCAGGAGCGGCTGACCGAGCTCGGCGTACAGCCCGACCAAGCGCCCTCTCCCACCCCGGCGGCCGGTTGTACGGCGAAGGGGTCCGAGCAAGGCACAACAGGTGTTCCAGCAGGGCCTGACGGCCCCCACGCAGTGGGTGGAGCGGGAAGGCGCGAGTCGGCCGGTCCCAAGGGCTCACGGCGAGGAGATCGCGGTCGACGGCGAGACGGAGCCGGTGATGGTGATGGTGATGGTGAAGCTGGGCGTGCGGGTCTCCAACCCCAAAACCCGACGCGACGAACTCACCACCGGCCGGCTCGCCGCCCTCGCGAAGCTGGGCGTGGACTGGGCGTGACACGCCACCTCGCTCGTCGTTGAGCTGGGAGGTCGGCGAAGTGGAGGCCCCGGGACGTCGTGACCCCCGGGGCCTTCGTCTTGCCTTCTGGCGCCGGACCCGCGGTGGAACGGGGGCCGCAGCACAGGTCCGCCGGTGGCTGCGGACCAGCGCTGGTCCCGGTCAGTAGTGCAACAGGGCTCGGGAGCGAGGCGGTGGGTGCTCCACGGTCCATCGACGTTCAATGTTCTGACCGGGCGGAAATACGGAGTACTCCAAGATGTACTGCGGAGCTGGTGCGTCTGCCCGTCCCACGGCTTGGGCTGACCCGGGCTGTTCGGCTCCCAAGCTTCCAGGTGTCGCACATGTCGCTGAAGCCGAGTGCCCACGGACGCGCTTCCAAGGTGAGCGCCAACGTGACGATGTTCTCGACGATGTAGCGCAGGTCGGGGTTGTTCTGCGCGAGCGTGTGCGCTTCCTGCGGGGGCCGGTGACGTCCGGCGCTTCGGTCTGCTGGTGGGTAAGCCGTTTCGAGCACCGAGAACGAGGCACGATTCCTGGACTGGTCGCGGACGCGGTCGTCGACGGTCGAAGTACGCGTCAGCTGACCCGAAGACCGACCGCCAGCGTCAGTTCAAGGACCCGGTGTGGCGATGCGAGATCCGGAAACAGCTCCCGCAGCTGCGACATCCGGTACCTGACCGTCTGGGGATGGACGAACAACGCCGCCGCCACCTCCTCCCGCCTGCCCTGGTGCAGCAGCCACGCTCGCAACGTCTCCTCCAGCCGCCGTGCCGTCGCGACAGGCAAGGTCCGCAACGGTGCGAGGGCTCGGGCACGCAGGTCTGCGAACGCGTCCACGTCGGCGCTCAGCACCAGCTCGGGCAGGTGGTCCTCGGTGTCGCGAATATCGGAGGAGACGGAGCGCGCGCGTACGGCTCGTGCGTACGAGGCGGACGCACGAGTCCACGGCCGGGCCGGGCCGACCACGGCGGTGCGGTCGGTCAGCTGCCGCAAGAGATGTGATCGGTCGGCATCGGGGACGAGCAGCACACCGGTGGCGTCCGGCAGATCGTCGAGGACGAGGGTGCCCGGGTCGAGCGTGCGGTAGGCAGGCCGGGCCTGGGCGGCGGGCAGCAGGACCGCGGTCAGCGAAACCGGAGGCTGCCACCCGGCCCGTTGAACAGAGGCCAGCAGCACGTCCGGGCTCGCGTCGGCGAGGAGGTCGCGGGCCAGGTGTTCCAGGTGGCGCTCGTGGGCCCTGCCCCGGGCGGCCAGTTCGTCGGCGTGGCCCGCGGCGCTCGCGGCGGACAGCTCGTCGATGTAGGCGAAGGTCAGCTCGGCGAACTTGGCGACCTCGGCGGCGGGCAGACCTACGGGTACGGCACCCGCTGCCAGGCATCGCCAGGCCACGCGGGCGCCGACGCGGTAGGCGCTGAGCAGGGCGTCCATCGAACGGCCGTCGCGCACCTCGCCGCGGCCCAGCTCGTAGGCTGCGTCACCGCCGTCGCCGCCCGTGGCGTTCCCGCTCGCGAGGTCCAGGTAGTGCCCCAGGGCGGTACGGACGGACCGGCGGATGGTGGCACCCATGCGGCCCGAAAGAGCGTTGGCGTAGGGAGGGACCTCGTCGATGATCGCCTGGACGACCTCGTCGGCGGTGGTCTTCAGCGCTGCTCGAAGTGCGGTGACCGTCGTCTCATCCAGGGCCAGTTCGCCGGCCCTCCGGATTGCATGGCTCACGATTTTGTTCCCTGCGCACAATTCAGCCGATCAGATTTACGTCCTGCGGTCAGGACTTTACCCCTTGAGGCGCAGCAAGCTGGAGTCATGACGAGTACAGCCCTCCGCAGCAGGGCGTGGAAACTGCTGGAAATGGTCACGACGCCGCTGCTGCCGTCGGACTACCTCGACCTGGTCAGCCCGCTGCGTGCGGGCGCTGACCTGCGTGGGCGCATCGAGGCCGTGCACCCCGAGACGGGTGACGCCGCGACTGTCGTGATCAGGCCGGGACGGGGCTGGCGCGGCCACACAGCCGGTCAGTACGTGCGGATCGGAGTCGACGTCGACGGGGTGCGCCTGTGGCGTGCCTACTCCATCACCTCGCCGACGGACCGCCAGGACGGCCGCGTCACGATCACCGTGAAGGCGATCCCGGACGGAAAGGTCAGCAACCACCTGGTCCGCAAGGCGAAGCCGGGCACGCTGATCCAGCTCGACCAGCCGACCGGTGACTTCGTGCTGCCGCAGGCCAAGCCCGCCAAGGTGCTCTACCTGACGGCCGGCAGCGGCATCACGCCCGTGATGGGCATGCTGCGCGACATCGAGCTCGACGACGTCGTCATGGTCCACTGCGCGCCACAGCCGCAAGACGTGATCTTCCGCAACGAACTGCACGACCTGGTCACGGGCAAGAAGCTGCGGCTCACCGAGGTGCACACCGACACGGACGGCAAGCTCGACATCGCCCGTCTCGACGAACTCGTGCCCGACTGGGCCGAGCGCGAGACCTGGGCTTGCGGGCCCGCAGGCCTGCTCGACGCCGCCGAAGAGCACTGGACCGAGCACGGCGTACAAGAGCGCCTGCATACCGAACGCTTCCGCCCTGGCATCGTCGTCGCCGGCGACGGCGGCGAGGTCACGTTCAGCGCCACCGGCAAGACCGTCGACGCCGACGGCGCCACGCCGTTGCTGGACATCGGCGAGGAGGCCGGCGTGCTCATGCCCTCCGGGTGCCGCATGGGCATCTGCTTCGGCTGCGTCACGCCGCTCAAGGCGGGCGCCGTCCGCGACCTGCGCACCGGCGAGATCACCGAGGCCGAGCCGGGCGTCCTCATCCAGACCTGTGTGTCCGCCGCGGCGGGCCCCTGCGACATCGAACGGTAGGAGCACCTTGACCGCCATCGACCCCACCGCCCACCTGACCGCGGAGCAGATCGAGGAACTCGGCCGCGAGCTGGACGCGATCCGCGACGAGGTGATCGCCGACCGCGGCGAGAAGGACGCCGCCTACATCCGTAAGGTCATCTCGGCGCAGCGCAAGCTCGAGCTGGTCAGCAGGGGCGTACTGCTGTTCTCGATCTTCCCGCCCGCGTGGCTGATCGGCACCGCCGGTCTGTCCGTTGCGAAGATCATGGACAACATGGAGATCGGCCACAACATCCTGCACGGCCAGTGGGACTGGATGCGGGACCCGAAGATTCACTCCACCACCTGGGAGTGGGATCACGTCTCGCCGTCCGAGCAGTGGAAGCACTCGCACAACGAGCTGCACCACACGTACACCAACGTGATCGGCAAGGACAACGACCTCGGCTACGGCATCATGCGCGTCGACGAGGACCAGAAGTGGCACCCGTTCCACCTCGGCCAGCCGCTGTGGAACTTCCTCAACGCCTGCTTCTTCGAGTACGGCATCGCAGCGTACGACCTGGAGCTCGGCAAGAACCTGCACAAGCGTCGCCGCAAGAACCCGGAATTCCGCGCGCGGGCCAAGGCCGTGGGGCGCAAGATCCGCAAGCAGGTGCTCAAGGACTATGTGATCCACCCGCTACTGTCGGGCCCGTCGTTCCTCCCCACGCTCGCCGCTACGTTCACCGCCAACCTGGTCCGCAACATCTGGTCCCATTCGGTGATCATGTGCGGGCACTTCCCCGAGGGCGTACAGGTCTTCGAGCGCCGGTCGATCAAGGGCGAGACACGCGGCCAGTGGTACCTGCGCCAGATGATGGGCTCGGCGAACATCAGCGGCAGCAAGGCCATGCACTTCATGACCGGCAACCTGTCGCACCAGATCGAGCACCACCTGTTCCCGGACCTGCCGAGCAACCGGTACGCCGAGGTCGCGGTGAAGGTGCGCGCGCTGTTCGAGAAGTACGAGCTGGAGTACGTCACCGGGCCGCTCCCCAAGCAGGTGTTCTCCGCGTGGCGCAAGGTCTTCCGGCTCTCACTGCCGAACAAGAAGCCCAAGGTCAAAACGCCGGACCGCGAGCAGGAGCTCGTCGCGGCCTGATTCCCGGTATTGGTTCAGATCTTTCGGCCGGACCGGCGGCACCGCCGGTCCGGTCAGCCGCGGTCGAACAGGTCTGCGCCTGCCGACCGGTGCCTTCCTCGCGGCGTGCTGGTGATGTGGTATCTGCCCGCGTGCTGGGGTTCGACGAGGGGTGCGGCGGCCTGTGCGGCTCCCGCCATCGACAGCGTGAGGAGGAGGGAGGGCGGAGGCGACCAGTGCGGCGGCAGAGGTCATACGCGTGCGACAGTCCTTCGACAGATGTCGGCGAGGCGAGGGCCCCATCATTGGCGAGGCCTGGTGATGCCGCACGCGGGCAGGCGATCGAGACCGGCCGATAGTCAGTGGCGTCTGGCCCGGCTGCCCTTCTTGTTCTGCCGGCCGGCCTGTGAAGACGGCGGTGGAGTATCGCCGAACCCTGATCGGAGATACATAAAGAATTTATATAACACTGCTATGCTTCAGGCATGAGTCGCCGCCGAGACGCCGCGCACGGCGCTTCCGATGCCATCGGGTCAGCCCTCTACGGTCTGGCCACCAGGGCCGTGAGACGCCTTCCCCGCGACATGAGCCTGGCGTCCGCCGCCACCTTGGCCACCCTGGACAAGACCGGCCCGCGACGGATCACCGATCTGGCGGTGGCCGAGGGCGTCACCCAGCCCGCGATGACCGTCCTGGTCCGGGTGATGGAGGAATCCGGGCTGGTCGAGCGGAAGGGCGATCCGTCCGACAGGCGGGTCACGCTGGTGTGCCTGACCGAGGCCGGCGCGTCGTACGTCCGGACGCGACGCCAGGCGGGCGTCGACGCGTACGCGCGGTTGATCGACGAACTCACCGGTGACGAGGTCGAGGCCTTGGCAGCGGCCCTTCCGGCGCTGCTGCATCTGGCGGAGCTCGAAAGCCACGCCCGAGAGGAGTCGGACCGGTGACCGCGGCCCAGGCTCATGACCAGCCCATGAGCACTGCCCTGATACGTTCCGAGGCACGTCTGCTGGTCCCCGCCCTGACGTTCATCGCCCTGGTCGTGGCGGCGGTCGCCAGCCTCGGGACGCCGCTCATCACCAGCGTGGCGACCACGTTCCACGTCTCCCTCGACAGCGCGCAGTGGACGCTGACCATCGCCCTGCTCAGCGGCGCCGTCGCCACACCCGTCCTCGGCCGGCTCGGAGCCGGTCCGCACCGGCGGGCCACGATTCTCGCCACGCTGGCGATCGTCGTCGTCGGCAGCGCGCTCACCGTGCTGCCGTTGCCGTTCGCCTGGCTGCTCGTGGGCAGAGCGGCCCAAGGCGTCGGACTCGGTCTCACGGCGCTGATGATGGGCGTGGCCCGCGACCATCTTCCCGAGGAGCGCAGCGCGGCCACGATCGCCCTGATCTCAGTGGTCTCCATCATCGGAGCCGGCGTCGGCTACCCGCTGGCCGCGCTGCTCGCCGAGTTCGGCGGACTGCGGGCCGCCTACGGCCTCGGCCTGCTCGTCACCGCCATCGCCTTCGTGACCGCGTGGCGCTCCATGCCCGCAGCTCCCGAAGGCCGCTCCGCTCACGTGAACGTGGCCGGTGCGCTCGTCCTGGCGGGTGGACTGCTCCTCGTCCTGTTCCTGGCCGGCGGGAGGAGCCTGTGGAGCCGACACCTCGCCGTGGCGGTGACCCTTGCCGTCGCCGCCGTACTCCTGCTCTGCTTCTGGGCCGTTTCCGAACTGCGAACCAAGACGCCCCTGGTCGATGTCCGGGCGGTACGGCACCCGGCGGTCGCCGGGGCGAACATCGCCATGTTCGTCGGCGGGAGCGGCATGTACCTCCTGCTCACGCTCATCACCCGCTACGCGCAGACGCCGCACAGCGCCGGCTACGGCTTCGGACTGACCACCTTCGAGGCGGGGCTGGTCCTCATCCCGTTCTCCGTGCTGGGGTTCGTCGCCGGCAAGCTCACGCCGCGGGTTGGCGAACGGATCGACGGCCCCCTGCTCCTGGCCTGCAGCGCCGCCATCGTCGGCGGCGGGTTCGTCCTGTTCGCCACCGCCCGGTCCAACCTGGCCGAACTGCTCGCGGCCATGGGCGTGCTGGGCTTCGGCGTCGGCAGCTTCTCGGCCGCCATGCCCGGCGTCATCCTGGCCGTCACCCCCAGGAGCGAGACGTCGAGCGCCATGAGCTTCAACTACGTCGTCCGCAGCGTCGGGTACTCCCTGGGCAGCGCCGTCGGCGGTCTGGTCCTGGCCGCGGGCACCGCCGCGGGCCGCCTCTTCCCGAACGACGACGCCTACACGACCGCGGCGCTGGTCGGCGTCGCCGCGATGGCGATCACGACGACGGCCGGCCTCGCCCTCGCCCTCGCCCGCCGACGCTCACCCGAGACCAATCCGATCGCAGCCCCAGTCGGTGTGCCGGGCCTGGGCCGGTCGAGTCGAACCGGAAGCTGAGGATCGAAGCCGTCCGACTTCGACGCCGTCTCCGTCGGCTCGCTGACTCACAGCGCGCCGGCCATGGATCTGAGCATGCTTCCGAGCATGCTTCTGAGCATCAATTCCGAACACAGGAGGTACCGTGGTCAAGGGCTACTGGGTCAGCGCCTACCGCACCATTGCGGACCCCGAGAAGCTGGCTGCCTACAACAAGCTGGCCGGTCCAGCCGTCGAGGCCGCGGGCGGGCGGCTGCTCACCCGCGGCAGCCGGGTCGTCGCACACGACGCCGGAATCGCCGAGCGCACCGTCCTGATCGAGTTCGACAGCTTCGAACAGGCGGTCGCCGCACATGCGAGTGCGGCCTATCAAGAGGCGCTGGTCGCACTCGCTGACGGCGTCGAGCGCGACTTCCGCATCATCGAAGGCCTCGACTGACGATCGAGGCTGCGTCGGCGACGAACACGAAGCCGACTGCGGGGATCACCCCGGCTCGTCAGCGCGCCGCACCGTCGCGTCCTGGACGAGTGCGGTGTCCAGGACGTCGCGGCTCCCCCACGTCGCCGAGAACTTCGCCCCCGTCCACGGGTGCCCGGGCGCGGCCGCGGTCGCGGTCGCGGTGAGATGCTCGGCGACCTGCCGGACGGCGTCCGGGCGCAGCGGCACGGTGCGGCCGACCGCGTGCAGCCGGCCCGTCCTGGTCGTGGCGGCCGAGGATCAGGAGCTGCGGGCGGGTCAGGGTGCCGGTGATCGCGCCGACGATCGTCTCAGTGGTGTCCCGCCTCCTGATCTTGGTCCACCCCCGATACCCGACCGGATAGCGGCCGTTCAGGGGCTTGATCACGATCCCCACCACGCCCGACACGTCCGTCCAGGACTCCAGCCACTTCCTCGCCTTGGCCAGGTCCGTAGCCATCGGGCAGAGCGTCCACGGGGCCGTCAGCGCGTACTCGGAGAACAGGTTCTCCAGCAGGGCGCACCGCTCGGCGTACGGGCAGGCGAGGAGCTCTTGGCCGTCCAGCTGCAAGAGGTCGAAGGCGACGAAATAGGCCGGCCGCTGGGCGACCAGGCCGGCGGCGCCGCAGCTGCGGGTCGCGGCCCGGCGCTGCAACGCCTCGAACACCAACCGGCCCGCCTCGGCGTCCCGGACGACCAGTTCGGCATCGAGGATCAGGCCGTGCGGCAACTGCGCCTCGGCGGCCGCCACCAGGTCCGGCCACCGGTCCTGGACCAGCGCCCCGCGGCGGGACTGCGCCAGCACCGCCCCGCCCGGGCCGACCGTGTGAACAGCAGCGCCCGGTGACCGTCCAGCTTCTGCTCGTGCGCCACCCTCGCCCGCAATGCGGCCGGGCCCGGCACGGCCTCTGCGGCCCGCGCCGGCATCGGCTCCACCGGCGGCCTGAGCGTCACGGGAGCCTCCCTCACGGCTTACGCGTCTGTCTTCCAGGGTCCGCCAGACCAGCCGGGGGCGACTCTGCAGGGCCGCGCGCGGTCAAGGCTCGCCGAGATGTGACTGATTCCCCATGACCGTTGTCAAGCGTCGGAGGTGCCTACTGGCTGCTGCCGATCGCACGCCGGAACCTTGCCGATAGAGAGGTCGGCAAGGTTACGTCAGTGGCTTCATCCGGAGAGCCGGCATCGTGCGCCCCGGCGGTCGGCTGTGCTGGGTCCTCGTGAGCGTCTCCGCGGAATGCGACGGCGTCCTCCCCGATCCCGACCACCTCCAGGAGGGTGTCCAGGGCCTTGTCGGCTTGCTCATGCGGCTCGGTCAGCCAGACATACGAGACACCCACCGGATTGCCGTCGTGCTTGCTGATCGCGAAGCTGAATCCCTTGAGCCGGAACAGTACGGCGTCGAGCTCGTCCAGCCCGTCCCACGACCGCTCCACGTGCAGACGTAGCCGCTGGGCCACGGGCTGCACCGGCAGCGCCAGCACTCCGATCATCTGGAACAGCGGGGCGTGGTGTTCCCAGACGCTGTACTGGTAGGCGGGGTTCTTGCCGGTGTAGTAGGGCGGTTGTGTGGCTGGCTGCCAGTCGGGCTCAGGCCCCGGGACCTCGATCTCTGTCACAACAGCTCCTCCCCAGAGCCTCCAACCAACTGATGATCAACCTACCTTCACCGGGTCGGCCAGCGTTATGCGGCGCCGGTCAGGCCCGGTTGTGGTGGCTGGGCTGTCCAGTGGCGTCGGTCGCGAATGAGGGGGTCGCCGACGCGAAGGAGCCGACCGTGACCGACGACGAGGAGCAGCTCGCCGCCCTCCTTGACGACCTTCCCGGCCACGACGACGCCCGGTTCCGGCGCGGGCTCAAGCAGGCTGCGGGCATCTACCGCATACGCTCGACCATGTCCGCCGCCGTCGAGCACGCCCAGGAAGGCGACTTCGCCCCGCTCGCCGCCCTCGTCCTGGACGTCCTCAACCGCGACGCCCAGCTCAAGGACATCACCGCTGCCCTCGCCGATCACCTCGGCACCACCCTCCGTGCCCGAGCCTGGATCACCGATGCCATCGCCACTGCCGACCGCATCAACCGGGCCGGAGCTGCCGACCCCCTGGAGGGACTCGCCGAGAAGTGGTGAGGGCTTCGCCGGATCGGGCGATCCCATCCGTACGTGCACCCGCTGGAAGATCAGCAGTTGCCCTGCGCGGGATCCCCTCCCTGCGGATCCGCCGGCACGGAGCACCGCACGCCGAACTTCCCGCCGGTGTCGCCCGCCTGCATCTCCCCGGCAAGGCGACGCGTTCCCCCATCCGGTATTTCGCCGGCCCCGGTCAACGACAGCGCCGCGATCACCTGCGGCAAGCATGTCTCCGCCGAGGCTCGCGAAGACGCCTGTACCAGAGACCGGCAGCGGGTCGCCAAGGAGAAGCGCCCGGCCGCGCTCACCCGGTCGACGACCATCCGGTGGTTGGAGGGGCCTGGCGCACGACCAGGCAGGGCAGCCCAGGAGTTCCGACTTCCGGGACCGCGTCCGGCCTCGACGGGGTCGAGGCGGCCCAGCCAGGCCGGGGTGGTGCTGACACCACCCCGGATACGGGCATTGGGGGGATCGTCCGATGGACCGGGTTCTCGGAGGATCGGGGTGTACCGAATCGCTCCGACCAGGGGGAACCACCCACATGCACCTCTTCAAGAAGCCCGCGCGATGGGCCACGGCCGCCGCGTGCGGGCTGCTCGCCCTCGCCGCCCTGCCCGCGTCGCCGGCGAGCGCCGCCGGGGCGAAGGGCGGCGCGCCGGCCGTGCCCGCCCGGTACGCGCAGCAGCGCCTCGACTGGCAGCCGTGCCAGTCCGGTGCGCTGGAGTGCGCCTCCATGACGGTGCCGCGCGACTGGTACCACCCGGGCACGGGGGCGGACCTGACCGTCGCGGTGTCCCGGCACCGGGCCGCGGACCCCGCCGCGCGGCGGGGCGTGCTGATGATGGCGGCCGGCGGGCCGGGCGCCTCGGGGCTGGGCCGGCCCGCGGGGCTGGCATCGTACTCGCCCAAGCTGGCGGCCGCGTACGACGTCGTCGGCTTCGACCAGCGCGGGGTCGGGGCCGGCGCGCAGGTGGTCTGCTCCGACCAGGACGCGGTGGACGCCTTGTTCACCAGCGGCGACCTGCGCGACCGCTCCCGCCAGGCTGTGGACGCCACTGTGGACCGGGCGCGGAACTTCGTACGGGACTGTGAGCGGCGGTCGGGCGACCTGCTCCCTTACATCACCACCGACCAGGCCGTGCACGACATGGACCTGTTCCGGGCGCTGCTCGGCGAGTCGAAGGTGTCCTACTACGGCCCCTCGTACGCCACCTTCCTCGGGGCCTACTACGCAACCGAGTTCCCGCGCCGGGTCGACCGGGTGGTGCTCGACAGCAACATCGGCTTCACGGGCAGTTGGCAGGAGTTCCTGACGGGCCAGCCGATGAGCTTCCAGCGCCGGTTCGAACAGGACTTCCTGCCCTGGCTCGCCGCGAACGACGCAACGTACCACCGGGGCCGGACCGCCGAGGAGGCCAAGGCCTCGTACGAGCGGCTGCGGCGCGCGCTGGGCGAGCACCCGCTGGACTTGGAGGGGACGACGGTCAGCCCCAACCACCTCGACGCCGCCGCCACCTCCATCATCTACAGCGGCGACCGCTTCCCCGACCTGGCGATGCTGCTCGGTGTCCTGGAGCACCCGGAGGCGGCTCCGCCGGCCGCCCGCAAGGCCTTGGCCGAGAAGCTGAAGCACCCGCTGGGGGCGCAGTTCGCGGCGGACTTCTTCTCCGTCATCTGCCAGGACACCCCGTGGAACCACGACAGCGCCTACTGGGTCCGCCGGAGCGCGGCCGACAGCGCCGCGTACCCGATGGCCGGGGCCCGTGAGCTGACCTTCGCCTCCGTCTGCGCCGCCTGGCCGCGCTCCCAGGCGCCCCGGGTGCAGGTCACCGGGCGGGGGTTGCCACCGATCATGATGCTCAACTCGCGCCACGACCCGGCCACTTACTACGAGGGCGCGCTGCGCGCCCACCGGGGGACGGCCGGATCCCGGCTGATCACCGTCGGCGGCGGCGACCATGGCGTCTACCAGTCGCACAACCCGTGCGTGGACGCGTACGTCGAGGGCTTCCTCGTCGACGGCCGGATGCCGACCGAGGATGCCTCGTGCGAGGGCAAGCCGCTGCCCGACCCGACCGCCGGCCGGTAGGTCGTCTCTGACAGCAGTTCGGAAGTCGGCGCGGCTCCGACGCCGTCTCGCGGCGCGCTGAGACGCACTGCCTCCGGTTCTCGTGAACGTCTGCCTCGCGCCTCGGCTGGTGCCTCCCGATGTCATGACGAAGGGGCTTCACAACCCGCGTGCAGAGCCCGGGCGGCGCCGCGGCTCGCACGGTGCCGACCTGGTGCGCGCCCAGCATGGCCGGAAGGAAGCGGGCGACGCATTCGGCCTCTTCCCGTGGGCTGCGACAGCGGCCGCTGAACCGCTCGGTCACACGCGAGAGGCCGCGCCCCGGGCCGACGAGGAGGCGGTCACCGCGAGTCGGCCGGGGCCGCCTTCGCCACCGACAGCGGCTCGGCGATGTCCTCCAGCGAGCGGCGCTCGGCCTTGACCGCCAGGAACGCCGCCACGAATCCGGCGGCGCACATCAGCGCGGCGCCGATCCGGAAGGCGAGCGCCGTGTCGCCGACCACGCCCGACGCGGTGAGGTCGGCGAAGATCAGCGGGCCGCTGATGCCGCCGGCCGCGGTGCCGAGGGCGTAGAAGAAGGCGATGGCCATCGCGCGGGTCTCCATGGGAAAGACCTCCGAGACGGTCAGGTACGCACTGGAGGCGCCCGCCGACGCGAAGAACAACACCACACACCAGCAGGCCGTCATAGTCGTCGCCGTCAGTGAACCCCGGTCGAACAGCCATGCCGTGCCGAACAGGAGCACGCCCGCGAGCAGGTAGGTGGAGGAGATCATGATCCGGCGCCCGAGCGTGTCGAACAGCTTGCCGAGCAGCAGGGGTCCGAGGAAGTTGCCCGCGGCGATGACGGCGAAGTAGTAGCCGGTGTTGCCCGTCGGCACGTCGAAGAACGTCGTGAGGATGGTGCCGAAGCCGAAGGTGATGGCGTTGTAGAGGAACGCCTGGCCGATGAAGAGCGACAGGCCGAGGAACGCGCGGCGCGGATAGCGGCCGAAGACCGTCCTGGCGATCAGACCGAAGCCGATGCTCCTGCGCTGGTGGACGGTGATCTCACCGGCCGGCGGCGGGAGGCGTTCGCCCTTCTCCCGCTCGATCCGGTGCTCCACCGACGTCACCAGTTCCTCGGCGTCCTGCGACCTGCCGTGGATGAACTGCCAGCGCGGACTCTCCGGAACGTGCCGGCGGACCAGCAGGACGACCAGGCCGAGGACGACACCGAGCGCGAAACTGAGCCGCCAGCCGAGGTTCTTGGGGAAGACGTCGGTGTCCAGCATCACGACGGACAGCAGGGCGCCACCGATCGCGCCCAGCCAGTAGCTGCCGTTGATGATGAGGTCGACACGGCCCCGGTAGAGGGAGGGGATCAGCTCGTCGATCGCCGAGTTGATGGCCGCGTACTCGCCGCCGATACCGAAGCCGGTGAGGAAGCGGAAGAGGAAGAACCACCAGGACTCGAAGGACAGCGCGGTCATCGCGGTCGCGCCCAGGTAGACGACCAGGGTCACCAGGAAGAGCCTCTTGCGGCCGTAGCGGTCCGTCAGCCAGCCGAAGAAGAGCGCCCCGGAGCAGGCACCTGCCACGTAGAGGGCGGCCGCGACGCCGGTGACCTGGGCGGCGGTGATGTCGAGGCCGCTGCCTTCCTCGGCGAGGCGGCCGGCGACGTTGCCGACGATGGTGACCTCGAGGCCGTCGAGGATCCAGACGGTGCCGAGGCCGATCACGATCATCCAGTGCCACCGGGACCACGGCAGGCGGTCGAGGCGGGCCGGCACGGCCGTGGTGACGGTGCCCGTGGTGGCCGGCACGGGCACCGGCGACGAGTCGGATGCCATGGTTCCCTGTTCCTCCTTCTCGAACGCCCCCCTGCCCTGCCGGGTTCCCGCGAACCGGCCGGACATGCGTCTGAGGCCGCGGCCGTGGACGGCCGCCCGCACGGCCGCGCCACCCCGCAGCACGATGCCGGCGCCGCCCCCGCGACCTGCCCGGCGGCGGACACGTCCCAGCGTGCGCGCGGACTCCGGACACACCCGCTGCGGCACACCTGGCACCGCCCGCGCGGACTGCCGCATCCCGGCCGCCGTGCCGTTCGCGCAGCTGTGACGGCCGCTCACCATCCCCGCGGCCGAGCGCCGTTGTCAGTGGTGACGGCTACGTTCGCAGTGTTGCAAGGGGCCGTTTCCCGACAGGAGTGGACGATGACCGAGAGCAGTGTTCAGCCCACGCTGAGGGTGGTGCTGACCGACGTGAACGAGCACGTGGTGCAGGCGTGGCGGGCGGCGTTCGCGGACACCCCCGGCATCGAGATCCGCAGCGGCTCGATCCTCGACGAGGACGTCGACGCCTGGGTCACCCCCACGAACTCCCGGGGCCGGATGGACGGCGGCGTCGACGCCGCCATCAAGCGCCACCTTGGATCCGGCATCCAGGTACGGGTACAGCGCGCGATCCGAGACCGGTTCGCCGGAGTCCTCCCGGTGGGCAGCGCGGTCTGCGTCCCGTCGGGCGCGGCCGTCCCCCGGTACCTGATATCGACGCCGACCATGGTGCAGTCCTCGCAGAACGTGAGCGCCACCCTGAACGTGGCACTTGCCTGCGCCGCAGCGTTCCAGGCCGTTCACCGGCAGAACCGGCAGGCGCCCGGCAGCATCCGCTCCGTGGCCCTGGTCGGGATGGGCGCGCAGACCGGCCGGGTCCCGGCCCGGGTGTGCGCCAACCTCATGTGGACCGGCTACACCCTCTTCCACGACCACTGGTTCCAGGACGACGACGAGTTGCGCGCCACGATCATCACGCAGCTGAACGGCATCGAGAACACCCCTGTCGAGGAGCGGGTACGCATCGTGCCGCCGAAGCCCGTCGAGCCCGTCCCCTCCGGCCACCCGGCCGGCCACCTCCCTTCCTCGACCACGACGAACGAGAGCTCCTCCCCCATGACCGACGCGAACGACCCCCTGGCTCTCACCGAACTCTTCGACGGCGGCGGCGAGCCCTGGCTCCCGCTCCTGAAGCCTGTCATCGAGGCACTGCCGGACGCCCCCCGGTTCATCGGGAAGGGCCGCAGCCCCGAGGTCGTCCCGGTGCGTGAGCTGACCTTCCAGGCGCTCAAGCCCAACCCGCCGCACAAGTGGAAGGTCGTCGCCTTCGGCCAGAACCCCTACCCACGGCCGGAGAGCGCGACCGGCATAGCCATGTTCGACAACACCTTCAGCGACTGGAAGGACAGCCAGTTCGGCAGGGTCGTCAGCATCCGCTGCCTCATCAAGGCGGCGGCGATGTGGAAGTACGGCATAGCCAAGAAGACGCCCATCGCCGAGGTGCGCGCGTTGTTGAAGGAGCGGGACACCGTCCAGCCGCCGGAGTGGTTCCAGGCGATGCTCACGCAGGGCGTGCTGCTGCTGAACGCCTCCCTCACCGCCAGCGGCGACGGAGCGATGGGTGCCGACCAGCACACGGCGTTCTGGCGGCCCGTCGCCGAACGGATCGTCGAGGAGATCCTCAAGGCCAAGCAGGACGCCGACGAGGAGGACCGCGGGATCGTCTTCGCCTGGTGGGGTGCGCACGCCCGCAACCTGAAGAGGGTCGTCCTGCGACTCCAGGAGAAGTACCCGGACGTCGAGGTCCGGCACATCGACCACGCGAACCCGGCGGCGCAGGGCGACATCTTCTGCGAGGGCGACCACTTCGCCATGGTCAACGAAGCCCTCGCGTCGCTGGGCGCCGACCCGATCGACTGGCTGCCGAGCAAGGGGTGGGATCAGGGGACGGCCGGCGCGGACGGGGAAGTCGCGGCACGCATGGGCGCCTTCATCGAGTCGACGATGAACCTGCACCAGCTGTACCTGGAGCGGCTCACCAGCGTCAAGGACGAGGGCCTGGTCCTCCCCGCGATCACCGGTGTGTTCGACACCCCGCTGATGGATTTCCAGGAAGCCGTCGCACCGGTCGCCCGGACGCTGGCCGGGCTCGCCGGACACATCGACCGCTCACGCGACTTCGGCAAGCGGCGGGCGGACGAGACGTCCGCCGGCCTGTCCGCCGACGCGATCGCCGCGCTCCACCTCTACACCTGCGAGTCCGCCTTCTATCGCGAGATCAACGCCGTCCTGCGCTCCCCGGACCGCACCAGGGTCACGCCCTACCTCCCGTACCTGCGGCTGCTGTTCTCGGCGGTCTCGGGGCTGCCCGCGCACACGCAGCCGCTGTGGCGCGGCGTGTCGCTGGACCTGCGGGCGCAGTACCCGGTGGGCCGGACGGTCACCTGGTGGGGCGTCTCCTCGTGCACCTCCCAGTTGCACGTGGCCCGTTCCTTCCTGGGCAGCCGCGGCAAGCGCACGCTCTTCGAGGTGACCCCCGCCAAGGCGGTCGGGATCAAGAGGTTTTCCGCGTTCACGGGGGAGGAGGAGTACATCCTCACCCCGGGCACGCAGCTCAAGGTGACGGACGTCAAGAGCGAGCGCAGCGGTCTCTACACGGTCAGGCTGACCGAGGTCGACGACGCCCCCATGGTGTCCTGACCTCCCGCCCCGGACGAGCCGGCCACCGGCCGCCGGCTGTCCGCGCCGGAGTTGGGCCGGCGTGCGGGTGCCTTCGTGGTCATGCTCAATTCCTCCCTGAAGGTGCGGCGGACGTCACTACACACGCCCCGGGCATTCGTTTGCGGGACGGGCCGCGCGAACCCGCCCCGCACCCGGCACCAACCCGCCACACCCCCCACACCCAAGCCGCTGACCAGGCAAAACATCAAAGTCCGGCAGGAGTACCAGGCTGCCCGGTGCGGCTCCGGCGGGCCACGAAAGGGCAGCCGGGGCCAGATCGCCCGCGAGTACCGTGTCGCGATGCGGAGTATCTCTCCTTGGACAGTCGGCGGTGGCGGGTGCGGTGCCCGGTTCGGTGGTGCCGGTGTGGCGCGATGGGCTCGACAATGCAGGGCCGGCGCCGGACTACCGGCGGATCATGGAGATCGTGACCGACCACGGGCTGTCCGGTGCTGGGGCGATGGACTGCCGGCAGCTCGCCGCCGGGCCGGGTCTGGAGCCGGTGCCCGCGAAGGTGGAGGGCGTGCGGTCGAAGGCGAAGCGTCTGGCCGCGCGGGGCCGGCCGGCCGAGCGCAGTCCCCGGATGTTCAGTGCCACCGGGCGAGCCAGCGGCTCATGACCATGCTCATCGACCACCGGATCATCGCTTCGGCGCTGTCGGTGCGGGCCTCGTAGTCGCGGGCCGGGCGGCGTGAGCGCATCAGCCAGGCGAACGTGCGCTCCACCAGCCACCTCTTCGGCAGGACGACGAAGCCCGTGGTGTCGTCACTGCGTTTGACCACCGTCAGCGCGATCCGAAGGGCGTCGCGGGCGAGGCCGACCAGACGTCCGGCGTAGCCGCCGTCGGCCCACACCAGCGTGATGCGTCAGTGCCGTTCGCGCAGCCGGGCCAGCAGCGTCTGTCCCGCGTCCCGGTCGGTGACCGAGGCCGCGGTGACCATCACCGTCAGCAGCAGCCCATGAGTGTCCACCAGATGTGGCGCTTGCGGCCGTTGACCTTTTTGCCGCCGTCGAAGCCCCGTGTGGAGGCCGGCACCGATGCGGCTCGTTTCACCGACTGGGCGTCGATGATGCCCGCCGTCGACTCCCGGTTGCGGCCGGCGGCCTCGCGGACCCGGTCGCGCAGCCGGTCGTGGAACTCGGCGACCAGGCCCTTGTTCCGCCAGCGTCGGAAAAAGGCGTAGACGCGGTCCCAGGCGGGGAAGTCCGCGGGCATCGCTCGCCAGGTGATGCTGCCTGCGACCGGGTAGCGCACCGCGTCCAGCATCTGCCGGTGGCAGTAGCCCTCCGGCTGCCCGCCCCAGCCCTCCAGCCAGCCCGGAACCGGCATTGCGTCGCGCACGACCGCCCACTCCGCGTCGCTCATGTCGGACGGATACCTCGGTCGCCTGTGCGGCCGGTCCCCCGGCGTTCCCGAACCGGTGAGCGAGGTAATGGACGACACCGACACTGGCACGGAAGACTGCAGCACCAGGGGCCTCCTGTTGCTCGGTTGGATTCGACACCCACGAGCTGTTCGGGAGGCCCCACCTTCATGCTCAGCCAGCCAGAAGATCACCCGACCGAGTCGACGACCTCGAACTCACGCTCACGAAGATCGATGGAGCAACGGCTGCTTACTTCGGAGTGGCCGGTGGCGTTCGCCGCCGAGGCGATAGGCAGGCGGATGCCGCTCGTGATGCTGCCCAGCGTCAACTCCGCGCTGGCGGCGCATCCGCAGTTCGAGAGAAGCGTCGAGACGCTGCGCGGGGCTGGCATGCGGGTGCTGTACGGGGAAGGCGAGTTCGTGCCGAAGGCGCCGAAGGAAAGCGATCGGGCGGCGTACCCGTCGGAGGTGGCGCAGGGGGCGGTGGAGCAGGCCTGGGTGGTGGAGTCGGGCTATAGTGCAGGCGTTTTGGGGACAGTCGGTAAGGCCGTGCCCCGACCGCATCGCCGAGGAGGCCGTCCGATGGGACCCGTCACGCTGATCACCGGGGGCTCGACCGGGATTGGTGCCGCCACCGCCCGAGCCCTGCTCAAGGAGGACCATCGGGTGGCTGTCACCGGACGGGACGCGGACAAGCTGGCCGCCTTCGCCGCCACGGCCGGAGCGGGCGAGCGGCTGCTGACGATCACCGGCGACACCAGCGACGAGCACGACGTCGCCGCCGCCGTGCGCCGCGTGGTGGACACCTGGGGCCGGCTGGACAACGTCATTGCCAACGCCGGGTTCTCGCTGCCCGGGAATCTGGAGAGCCACGCCCCCGAGGACATGCGGGCCATGGTCCTCACCAACGTCCTGGGCCCGGCGCTACTCGTGCGGGAGACCCTGCCGCAGCTCAGGGAGTCCAAGGGCCGGATCGTGCTGATGGGTTCGGTCGCGGGAGTGCGTTACACGCCCGGCAACCTGTACTCGGTCACCAAATGGGCCGTGCACGCGCTGGCCGAGAACACACGGCTGCTGGTCGGCCAGGACGGGGTCGGCGTGACCGTCGTCGCTCCCGGGGTGGTGGACACTCCGTTCTGGGACGAGCGCGGCGGCAGCCCCGAGACGGCGCTGACCGCCGAGCAGATCGCGAACACGATCGTCTTCGCCCTCAAGCAGGCTGCGGGCGTGGACATCAACCACATCACCATGCGGCCGACCGGGCAGCTCGGCTGAGCAGGCTGTTGGAAGCGGTTCCCAATCCGAAGGCAGGGTCAAGTTTCCCAGGTCAGGTGTCTGTCTGCCCCTTGGTAGGCATGCTCGAACCGTTGTGTCGGCGCGGGACTGGCCCCACAGTGTCCTGGCACCCGAGTTGTGCGGGAGGCCCCACTTCCATGCCCGGCCGACCAGAGGATCACCCGACCGAGTCGTCAGACTCGAACCCACGATCACCAAGCTCGATTGAACAACGGCTTGTCCCGCAAGCTGCCTGCTCAACGTCTGATGACATGATCGAGGCGTGATCAGTGAACTCGGCCAGTCCGGTGCGATGAGGTACGTCCTGTTCGATGTCGAT
>NZ_JBGBPT010000009.1:0-56668 GCF_041106355.1 Streptomyces sp. BF23-19
CAGCGCCACCACCCGCCCCAGAGGTGAAACCCGCACCGCCGAAACCCGTGGCCCGACCCGCCTATCACGCGGCGGCCCGCAAACCCGCCGAGCACCACATCTCGCCGGTGACTTTCACCTTGATGACCGCCGCTCCCGCGGTGCTCGCGATCGTCGCGCTGCGCCCGCGCTAGCGCTTCTTCCGCCCCACCAGTAAACGATTGGGAGTCATCTTGTCGGAATGGCTCGTCCTGTCCATCGCGATGGCCGCGGCCTGTGCCGTGGTGCTGTCCATCGCCTTCCTCAACCACAGGAGGATCGGCGACGACGACGATCCGAACGAGACCCCGGACGTCATCGAGTACATGACGATGATGATCGGGGTGATCTACGCGATCGTGCTCGGCCTGGCGATCGCCGGCGTCTGGGAGGGCCGCGGGGCCGCCCAGGAATACGTGCGCCAGGAGGCCCAGGCCCTGCACGAGATCAGTGTCCGCTCCGAGGTCTACCCGGCCGAGGTGCGCAAGCGGATCCGCTCCGATGTCGACGCGTACGTGACCTACGTCGTGGACACGGAGTGGAAGCGGATGGCCGACCACGGCGAGCTCAGCGAGCACGGCGGGGAGCTGCTGGAACGTATCCGCCGGGACGTCACCGACTACGAGCCGCAGACCGACCACGAGGGGCAGGCCTACCAGCCGCTGGTCGACCAGGTCGCGGTGGTGGACGACGCCCGCAGCGCACGCGGTTCGAGTGCCGGGGCCACCATGCCGGGGGTGGTGTGGTTCGGGCTGATCGTCGGCGCCCTGGTGACCGTGGGGCTGATCTTCACCCTGCAGATCAGGCGGTCGTTCCGCGAGATGCTGCTGGCCGGCCTGTTCAGCGCCCTGATCGCGTTCCTGCTGTTCCTGATCTGGGACTTCGACGCGCCGTTCGGGCGAGGCATCTCCGCCACCGCCGAACCGTTCCTCGCCCAGTTCCCCCACCTGGACCTCGAGGGCTAGGGGATCTCGGGATCTCGCCGCTCGCAAACCGGGGACGGGCCTCCCGTCCCCGGTTCGGCCCATGGCCATGCCCCATTCGCCCGTTCCTGATCGCGGGTCACCGCACCCCGACCTAGCGTGTCGGACATCGAGGCGCACGACCCCCCACGTGCGGAAAACCGTTCCGCGGCTGCTCCTCGGGGATCCGGAGAACCAACCATGGGTGCGATACGTACCTCTGCCACCGCCCTGCTGAGCGCCGGCGCCACCGGCGCCGTACTCGCGCTCGGCGCCTTCGGCGTGCCCGCCGCGACCGCGGCCGAGGCCCGGCCCACGATCACCTCGTTCGGGTTCACCCTCACACCTTCGACCGTCGCCCCCGGGGGGCAGACGGTCCTCGCCGTCAGTCGATGCAACGCCGCCTACGCCACCGCCTCGTCCGGGGTCTTCGACACCGTGAGCATCGCGCGCGGTCAGACCGTACGGGTCACCGTGGACCGGGACGCCCGGCGCGGAGCCGTCTACTCCGTCTCCTTCACCTGCAACGGTGAGACCGGCTCGGCCGATCTGACGATCGCCGGCGGCAGCACCGGACCCACCACGAGCTCCACGCGGACCGGCACCGGCGCGACCCTCTACCCGACCCCGTCCTCCGCCCTCGGTGTCCGCGGCGGTCTGGGCGGCAGCATCGCCGGTATGGATCCCCTGGAGCTCGGCGCCGGCGCCGGACTGTTCCTCGCCGCCGCGGGCGGCACCGTGTTCGCCCTGCGCCGCCGGGGGTCCGACCGTAGCCACTGAATCCGCCGGACATCCCCCCGCTACCGCCGATCGCCCCGAGTCCTGACGAGGACTCGGGGCGATCGGCGGTAGCGGGGGATCTGCGTCCGGGGAGACCGGTCAGGCCCGGCTGCGGAGCGGACGGCGACGGCGCACCACGTGGGCGCCGGCCCCCAAGGCCGCGGCGCCGACGAGGCTCGCGCCGATGGCGGTCTCGGCGGTGGACGGACCGAACGATCCGCCGATGCCGCCCTGCGAGGGGTTGCCCTCGAGGATCGTGAAGCGGTGCGTGGCGACCAGATTGCTGTCGTTGCACTTGACCGACAGCGTGTGGTGACCGGGCGAGGCGTGGTTGAAGACCCGGACGGTCGCGAAGCCGATCGAGCCGGCGGACAGGTTGGCGGGCGGAAAGTTGCCGGGCGAGGCGACGGTACCGCCGTGTCCGCAGCCCGCCGCGCTCACCTGCATCGTGGATCCCTGGTGCACGGAGTACGGGTTGACGGAGATGTTGCTGGGGCCGTTCCCACCCCCGTTCCCACCCCGGCCCCCGGGATCCTGGTTCGCGGAGGCGAATGGGGCACTGAGGCCGATCGCGGCGCAGGCTGCCGCCGCCACGGTAAGAGCGCGCACAACACGCATGGTGGAACCTCCAGCGGAAAGCGCCCCGGAGCGTCGGCCCCGGATGATCGACGAGAACGCCTCCCACGTCGAACCCTCAGGTCGTCCCGCAACCTCCGCATTTCCGGCTTTGGGCCGCCCGGTTGAGCGACACGCCGAAGCGCGGACGACGCGGCTGACGGATCCGCAGGTCACGACCCGTCAGGCATTTATGTGACGATTACCTGGATGGGCGCACCCCTTCCGGCCCCCTCCGGGTGGCGGCCACCCGTTCGCCCTTTCCCCCTCGCCGTCCTGCCGGCTCGGCCTTAGCGTGCGTGAAGTAGGGCGTACAGGGGCGGGACAGGAACGCGGGTCGGGACCCCCGCGTCGGGAAGGGAGAACGATGGGCGAGGACGAGACCGGGCAGAAACGCAGATACTCGCCATGGGGCGTGCTCGCCCTGGTCATGCTCACCGGCCTCGCCATGGTGCGAAACGGTGTGAACGTCGGCGACGGGCCGCCACAGCCCACCGCGGCCTCGGCCGTCGCGGTGACGTCCGACCAGTTGCCGGCGAATCCGCCCACGCCCCCGGCGGACATGGAGGTGCTGGAGCACTCGTCGGTCCAGCGCATCCGGATCCCCACGATCAACGTGGACGCGCCGGTGATGACGGTCGGACTGGACGCGGAGGGCTGGATCGACGCGCCGCCCCCGCAGGACCGCAATCTCGCCGGCTGGTACCTCAACGGCATCTCGCCGGGCCAGCGGGGCTCGGCGGTGATCGTGGGCCACGTGGACAACGCGCAGGGCCCCGCGGTCTTCTACGGCCTGGGCTCGGTCAAGCCGGGCAACCACATCGAGGTGGAGCGGTACGACGGGCGCACGGCGGTGTTCGAGGTCTACGGCGTGGAGGTGTTCTCCAAGGAGGCCTTCCCCGGGGCCCGGGTGTACGGGGACACCGGGCACCCGGAGCTCCGGGTGATCACCTGCGGCGGCGGATACTCGAAGGCCCGCGGCTACGACGGCAACGTGGTCGTCTTCGCCCGCATGGTGGAGGCCCGCTGAGCCCGGGAGCGGCCGGGCCCGGGGGCGGCCGCCGCGGCCGCCGCGGCCGGGTCCCGGTTCAGCGGGGCGGCAGCACCGGGAGGGTCATCCGGTAGCCCCGGGCCAGCAGTTGGGGAAGGTACGAGGAGATCGCCTGGACGCTCTGCGACCGGTTGCCGCCGGCGTCGTGCGACAGGACGATCACGCCGGGGGCCGCGCCGCCCAGTACCCGGGAGATGATCGTCGGGGTCCCCGGTTCCTTCCAGTCCAAGGTGTCCACGGTCCAGGCGAGCGGCTCCATGCCGAGTTCCGCCCCGATCTCGAAGGCGGCCCGGTTCCAGGCTCCGTAGGGGGCCCGGAACCACAACGGCGCCTCACCGACGGTCTGCTGCACGACCTCGCTCGTGCGGCCGATCTCGGAGGCGAGGGCGGGCCGGCTGAGTTGCGGGATGAGCGGGTGGGTCCAGGTGTGGTTGCCGATGACGTGGCCCTCGTCGACCATCCGGCGCAGCAGGTTCCGGTTCTCGGTGGCCATCTCCCCGCAGACGAAGAACATGGCGCGCACGCCGTACCGGGCGAGGGTGTCGAGGATGGCGGGGGTGTAGCGGGGGTCCGGGCCGTCGTCGAAGGTGAGCACCATGCCGCCCGACGCGGCGGCGTCGGCGGGGAGTTCCAGGATGGGCCGGGTCCGTACGGCCGGCTTCGCGGCCGCCGCGCGCACCGGCGCGTCGGCGGTCATCGGTTGCAGCCGGTACGACTTCTCGGGCAGCGCCCGCGCTCGCAACCCCGGCGCACCCGCCGCGGGTGGCGCCCCCGGCCCTGCCGGTGCTCCGGACCCGCCCGGCCCCGGTCCGGGGGCTCCGCTGCCGCTCTCAC
Source organism: Streptomyces sp. BF23-19 (assembly GCF_041106355.1). Lineage (NCBI taxonomy): Bacteria > Bacillati > Actinomycetota > Actinomycetes > Kitasatosporales > Streptomycetaceae > Streptomyces > Streptomyces sp. BF23-19. Next base: position 4,261 of record NZ_JBGBPT010000009.1, read on the forward strand.
CACTGACGCTGAGCAGTCCGGAGGCGGCCGCGACCCCGAGGAAGACGGCGGTACGCAGGACCGTGCGCCGCCCTACTGTCGGCTCGTCATTTTTCATTATTACTACGTATCAACGACATCGCCGAAGTTGTCGAGAGGCGCGGAGGCACCCTCTTCCCCTCACCCGGTCGGCGCACGCCCGCGGTGTTGATCATGCTGTCTACACTGGTCCGTCGGGATGAGCCGGAGGGGGCCGACGATGAGTCAGTACTTCGACATGGGCGATGTGACGCTGTGGAACCCGTCCAACGGGGCCTCCCGGATGTTCCGGCGCCAGGTGGCGGTCTTCGAGGCGGAGCTGGGGCTCGGTTCGGGCATCGGGCCGATGGAGAACGACGAGTGCCAGGTCGACCCGATCGCCTTCGCGGCCTTCGTCGACGCCCTGCTGGTCCAGCACCGCAGGACGAGCCACGCCATCGTGCTCGCGCTTTCGGAGGGCTTCACCGCCACCGTGGTCGTGCTCGCGGAGCGTGCCGGGATCCGGTTGGACCGGGAGCGGCTCGGCGCCGCCCCGGACGGCCCTCGCGAGGACGTACAGGTGTCCGCCGCGGGAATGGCCGCTCCGCCGCCCGGCCGTAGTTGGTCGACGGGGCTGCGCGAGCAGGCGGCGCGGCTGGAACGGCGTATGCCGAGGCAATGAGGGCCCGCCACGGCGACGACGAGGTGCCCCTTCGGGGCGGTCAGCCGCGGCGGACCAGGGGGAAGGGGAGGGTCTCGCGGATCGTCAGGCCCGTGAGGAACATGACCAGGCGGTCCACGCCGATGCCGAGGCCGCCGGTGGGCGGCATCGCGTACTCCAGGGCGTCCAGGAAGTCGTTGTCGAGCTCCATGGCCTCCGGGTCACCGCCCGCCGCGAGCAGGGACTGCGCGGTGAGCCGGCGGCGCTGTTCCACCGGGTCGGTCAGCTCCGAGTAGGCGGTGCCCAGTTCGGTGCCGAAGGCGACCAGGTCCCAGCGTTCGGCGAGCCGGGGGTCCCTGCGGTGCTGGCGGGTGAGCGGGGAGACGTCGGTGGGGAAGTCCTTGTAGAAGGTGGGCAGCTTGGTGCGCTCCTCGACGAGGCGCTCGTACATCTCCAGCACCACGTCGCCGCGGGTGTCCTCGGGGGCGTGCGGGACCGACGCCCGGTCGCACAGCCGGCGCAGCACCTGCTCCTCGGTGTCGGCGTCGACCTCCTCGCCGAGGGCCTCGCTGATGGCCCCGTACATGGTCTTGACCGGCCAGGTTCCGGAGATGTCGTGGACGACGAGCTTCCCGTCCGGGCCCGCCTTGTGGGCGATGGGCGAGCCGAAGGCGGCGGTGGCCGCGCCCTGGATCAGTTCGCGGGTGAGGTCGAGCATCACGTCGTAGTCGGCGAAGGCCTGGTAGGCCTCCAGCATCGTGAACTCGGGATTGTGCTTGTAGGAGACGCCCTCGTTGCGGAAGGTGCGGCCCATTTCGAAGACCTTCTCCATGCCGCCGACGCAGAGCCGCTTGAGGTACAGCTCGGGCGCGATGCGCAGGTACAGGTCGAGGTCGTAGGCGTTGATGTGGGTGCGGAAGGGCCGGGCGTTGGCGCCGCCGTGGATCTGCTGGAGCATCGGGGTCTCGACCTCCAGGTAGCCGCGGTCGAGGAGTCCCTGGCGCAGGGCCTGGACCGCGCTGGAGCGGGCCCGTACGACGTCCCGGGCCTCGGGGCTCGCGACGAGGTCGAGGTAGCGGCGCCGGACCCGGGCCTCGGGGTCGGCGAGGCCCTTGCGCTTGTCCGGGAGGGGGCGCAGGCACTTGCCGGTGAGCTGCCAGGAGCGGACCACGAGGGACGGTTCGCCGGCCTTGCTGGCGCCGACCTCGCCGCTGACCAGCACGTGGTCACCGAAGTCGACCTGGGAGGTGAAGGAGTCCAGCACCTCGGCCCCGGCCTCGTCGCGGGTGAGCATGAGCTGTATGTCCCCGGACCAGTCGCGCAGGACGGCGAAGACCACGCCGCCGAGGTCGCGTACGACCATCACGCGTCCGGCGAGGGTGGCCTCGGCGCCGGTCCGGGCGCCGGGCGGGTGGTCGGGGTGGGCCGCCTTCAGTTCCGCGACGGTGTGGGTGCGCGCGCGGATCCCCACGGGGTAGGGGTCGGTGCCGGCCGCCCGGATGCGGTCCAGTTTGGCGTGGCGGACGCGGACCTGTTCGGGCAGCCGCTCGGCCGGGGCACCCGCGTCCGCCTGCTCGACCGCGTCCAGGCCGAGGGAGTCGATGGCGGGCAGGCCCTCGGTGTTGACGGGGGCGGTGAGGCCCTTGGGATGGCCGTTGCCCCACAGGGTGCGCAGGCTGGGTACGGAGACGAAGCCCTCGGCGATGCCGGAGGCGAGGCTGACCCGGGCGAGCGAGCCGGCGTCCTGGTAGCAGAGGAAGCGCGGGTACCACTCGGGGCCGTACTTGACGTTCGAGCGGTACAGCGCCTCCAACTGCCACCAGCGGGAGAAGAAGAGGAGCAGTTTGCGCCACAGCTTCAGGACGGGGCCGGCGCCGATCCGGCCGCCCTCCTCGAAGGCGGAGCGGAAGACGGCGAAGTTGAGGGAGATCCGGCGTACGCCGAGACCGGGGGCGGCGGCGCAGAGCTGCGCGACCATGAACTCCATCACCCCGTTGGGGGCGGTGCGGTCGCGGCGCATCAGGTCGAGGGAGATGCCGTCCTTGCCCCAGGGGACGAAGGAGAGCAGGGCGATCAGCTCGCCCTGGTCGTCGAAGGCCTCGACCAGCAGGCAGTCCCCGTCCTCGCGGTCGCCGAGCCGGTCCAGGGCCATGGAGAAGCCGCGTTCGGTCTCGGTGTCGCGCCATTTGTCGGCGTTTTCCACGATCCTCTGCATCTCGTCCTGGGAGAGGGCGGAGTGGCGGCGGACGACGGTGGTGGCGCCGGTGCGCCGGACCCGGTTGACGGCTTGGCGGGTCACGCGCATGTCGCGGCCGTCGAGGTCGAAGTGGGCCACGTGCAGGATCGCCTCGTCGCCCAGTTGCAGGGCGCCGAGCCCGGAGCGGCCGTAGGCGGTGGCGCCGTCCTCGGAGGCTCCCATGACGGCGGGCTGCCAACCGTAGCGGCGGGCCACGGCCAACCAGGCGTCGATGGCGGCGGTCCAGGAGGCGGGGTCACCGACCGGGTCCCCGCTGGCGAGGCAGACGCCGGCCTCGACGCGGTAGGTGACGCCGGCCTTGCCGTTGGGGGCGAAGACGACGGCCTTGTCGCGCCGGGTGGCGAAGTAGCCGAGGGAGTCGTTGCGTCCGTAGGCGCCGAGGAGGGCGCGGATACGCGGCTCCTCGTCGCCGTGCAGGGCGGCGGTCAGGCGCTGGGAGCGGAAGAGGGTCATGGCCGCGTTCAGCAGGGCGGCGGCGCCGAAGAGGCCGAGCAGGAAGGACAGCGGGCGGGGTGGGTGGCCGTCGAACTCCCGGGCCGAGAAGAGGCCGCCGAAGACCTCTTTGGCGGCCCAGTCCAGCCACTGGCCCTTGGGCAGGGTGCCGGGGAAGAGGGCGACGAGCGCCCAGCCCGCGAGTACGGCGGCGAGCAGGCCGAGGCCGAGCACGAGCAGGGCGTGCCACAGGGCCCCGGGGCGCGAGGCGGCGTAGAACTCGTCGCGGGCGGCGATCAGTACGGCCATCGCGGCGACGGCGATGACCATGGAGGGGACGCCGATCCAGTACTCGCCGACGGCCATCTCCAGCACGTCGTCGACGATCAGCAGGGCCAAATAGGTGATGACGATCCACCAGGCGACCTTCTTGCGGGTGCCGAGGGCCGCGGCGAGGAGGAAGAGGAAGACGGCGTAGGCGAGGTTCGCGCTGACGGGGACGACGATCAGGTCGAGGAACCGCACGATGTGCCGTAGGAGCCGGCGCAGCGTGGGAGAGAGTGCGAGCAGGGCGCACAGCAGGCCGAGCGCTCCGAAGAACGCGCCGAACCCGTCGGGTACCCGGTTCAGGAAGCGGTTCCGGGTTCCGTGCTTCGCCTCCACGGTGGCACTGGTGGCACTGGTGGCACTCATGGTTCGCACTGTAGGGAGGGCGGCCCCGGTGCGCGCGCCGAACGGGAGGAGCGTTCCCCGGGCGCTCCCCGGGCCGGGCCCCGGGCGTCCCTGCGCACGGCCTATCCTCGGCAGGGTGACGGAGCACGTGAACACGGAATTCGAACGCGGTACCGACGGCCCGAAGGTGATCCTGGCCGGGGTCGACGGATCGGAGTCCTCGCTGCGGGCCGCGGCCTACGCGGCGGGACTGGCCCGGCGACAGAACGCCCTGCTGGCCCTGGTGTACGTCCAGCCGGTGATCCCGGCCGGCGCCGCGCTGGGCGCGCCGGTGGCGGACACCACCGGGGAGATCGCGGAGGGGCTGGTGGCCGAGATCCGCGCGTCGGCGGAGCGGCTCAAGGGGATCTACGAGGTGCGCTGGCAGTTCCACACCTTCCGCGGCGACCCGTACGCCGGGCTGGTGAGCGCGGCGGACGAGCTGATGGCGGACGCGGTGGTGGTCGGCGCCTCCGAGCAGGCGGGCCACCGCATCGTGGGGTCGGTGGCGATCCGCCTGGTCAAGGCGGGCCGCTGGCCCGTCACCGTGGTTCCGTAGGTTCTGCAGGTCCCGGATCGGTCCAGGGTCCTCGAGGTCGGGCGACCCCGAGGACGCCCCGGGCTACTTGCCCATGGTCAGGCCGTCCTTGGCGGCGCCGCGGCTGAGGACGGCCTCGCCGATGGCGTCCCGCGCGCTCTCGTAGTCCTCGCGGCCGGGGTTCTCGGCGAGGGCGTCGGGCAGGTGGACGACCCGGCCCACGGACAGGTCCATCATCTGCGGCACGAACTCGGCCTTGGTGACCTGCCAGCGTTGCCCGGCTGCGGCCGGCGGGGCGAAGGTGAAGCGGCCGATCGAGCCGTAGTTGCCCCGCATGTCGCGCGCGCCGGTGTGGTTGAACATCTCGCCGGCGACCTGGTCGCCCATGCCGTAGACGATCCAGGTCCCGTTGACCTTCTCGTAGGGCTGCGGGATGTGCGCGTGCGTGCCGAGGATCATGTCGATGTCGGGGCGGCCGCCGGTCTGCGAGGCGGTCAGCGCCTTGCCGAGCGAGAGCTGGGTGTCGTCCGGTTCGGTCTCCCATTCCGTACCCCAGTGCACGCTCACCAGCACCACGTCCGCGCCCGCCTTCCGGGCCGCCCGCGCATCCGCGATGATCTTGTCCTGCTTCATCAGGTTGACCGCCCACGGCTGACCCTCGGGCAGGGGGTAGCCGTTGGTGTCGTAGGTGTAGGCGAGGTGCGCCACCTTGGCGGAGCCCGCCGTGTACGTGGTCACCGCGGCCGCCTCGGCGGCCGTACGGGCCGAGCCGGCGTGCCGCAGGCCGACCTTGTCGAAGCGGTCCAGCGTACGGCGCAGGCCCGCTCCCCCGTCGTCGAGGGTGTGGTTCGAGGCCGTGGAGCAGCCGTCGTACCCGGTGTCCTTCAGCCCGTCCGCGACCTCCGGCGGGGACTTGAAGGCGGGATAGCCGGAGAAGGGGCCGCCTTCCTCCCCGTAGATGGTCTCCATGTGGCAGAGGGCGAGGTCGGCTCCGGAGACCACGGCCTTGACGCCGGAGAACATCGGCCTGAAGTCGTACCCGTCGCCGTCCGCGTCGTTCGCGGCGCGCTGGATGACGGAGGTGTGCGGCAGTACGTCGCCGCTCGCGACCAGGGTGAAGCCCTTGGCGGCGGGCGATCCGGCGGCACTGGAGGGGGTGGCCGGGGCGCCGGAGTCGCCGAGGCGGGCCGGTGCGGAGCTCCCGGTGGCCGAACATCCGGCGACGGCGGACAGCAGCACGGCCGACAGGAGGGCGAGCACCTGCGGCCGGATTCGCGTGGTCATGTGCCCTGCTCTCATTAATACGATTATCTGACGTGTGATCACATGCAATCCACATAACTACACGCCGTAAGTCAAGAGACGGGTCCGCCGCGCGGGCACACGCCCACCCGAACGGCGGACACGACCGACAGCGGGTGTGGGTGTGGGCGACGGCGGGTGTGGGTGTGGGCGACGGCGGGCGTGCGGGACGCCGGCCGCGGGGGCCGACCGCAGGGGGGCACCGTCTGCCGTTCGCCGCGCCGTTCGACCGTTCACCGACCGGCACGGCCGCCCGGCGGACGACCCGGGTGCTTGGGCGCACCACCGGGGCCGGACGGTTCCAGCTCGGCTCCGTGCAGGTCAGGGTGGACGTGTCGCCGCCTCCACGGCCCCCCGCGCACCCCGGAAGGAGCCCCTCGTGCCGCTCTCCCCCACCCTCCCGCGTACGGATCCCGAGGCACTCGCCGAACTCCAGCGTGACCACGGGCGGGCCCTGTTCGGATTCCTGCTCGGCCTGACGGCAGGAGACGCCCAGCGCGCCGAGGACCTCGTACAGGAGACCCTCGTGCGGGTCTGGCAACACCCGGAGGCCCTCTCCAGCGGGCACGACTCCATGCGGCCCTGGCTGTTCACGGTGGCCCGGCGCCTCGCGATCGACGCCCGCCGGGCCCGGCTGTCACGGCCCTTGGAGGTGGATCCGGAGGGACTGGAACACGCACCCGAGCCCCAGGACGCGGTGGCCGGATCGGTCACGGCGATCGACGTCCGGCGGGCCGTGGGATCCCTGGGACCGGAGCACCGCGAGGTGCTGATGCAGGTCTACTTCCGCGACCGCTCGGTGGCCGAGGCCGCCGCCGAGCTCGGAATCCCGGCCGGAACCGTCAAGTCCCGCACGTACTACGCCCTGCGCGCCCTGAAGAAGGGCCTCCAGGGGTACGGGTACGGCCTCGGCGCCTGAGTCGGCGGCACCGCGACGGATCGGGTAACGCCGTGAATGGATGCGGACCGGACATAAAACGCGTCGATTTCGGCACCAGAGCGTGCAAGTTGAGTAAACAACCCCCGCTCCGCGAGCCGCTCGGTGAAGGCTCAGGACTGACGACGGGACGCTCGAAGCGCGGGAGAAGGTGGAACGGTGCAGCCCGAGGGTAGTAACGGCACCAGTGACGGCGGGCTCGCGGTGCCCATGGCCTGGCTGTACGCCGAGTACATCGCGGACGAACTGCTGCGTACGGGCCGGCTCATCCCGGTCAGCACCCTGGAGTTCAGGGCCGGACGGGACACGCTCGCCCTGACGATCTACCTCTCGGACGCGGCCGGCGAGCTCTCCGGCATCCGGGTGGTCTCGCAGCTCGACGAGTGGTTGTCGCTCACGGCGTACGGACACCCGTGGCGCGACTGGGTGCACACGCGGTTCCTCGCACTCGGCGAGGAGGCCCGGGAGCGCGGCGACGGCGGGGACCCCGACCTGGAACTGGCCCGGGCGGCCTGGCGGTGGCTGGACGGCACCGAGCTGTTCGCCACCAACCTCGACCCCGGGCGGCCCGACCACACCGACATCCCGCCGGGACTGGACGAGAACGCGCGCGTATGGACCCCGGCCTGGCAACTCGGACTACCCCTGGGTCACTTGGCGATGCACCTGTTCTGACGAAGCCGCGAGCACGGGCACGGGACGCTGAACTCATATGATCAGCGCACTCCTTACCTGGCTCGAAAGGCGCTCATCAGTTCCATGGACAGCAAAGCGATCGAGAACGCGCAACGGGTGGCAGCGCGGGTGACGGCCGATGCCGATGGTGACGCCTGGAAGGAACACCAATGGGCGGTGGCGCGCTTCCTGTCCGGGTCCCGGACCGCCGTCGAGGAGGAGCGCTGGAGGAAGCGGCTGAACGAGTGGCGGGAGCGGATCGTCGCGTCCCTCGCGGCGGACGCCTACGCCGAGGTCGCCGAGTCCCAGGACCTCCTCCTGGGCTGGCTCCTGACGGAGCTTCGACGCGGCGACGACGCCCTCGGCACGCTGCTCGCGCTGTACCCGCTGCCCAGGCCGGAGCCGGAGCCGCTTTCCACCTCCGGCACACCGACGCAGCAAGCCACGGGCGAGTTGGCCGAGTTCTACTTCGCCGACGTCTTCACCTTCGTCACCGACTACCTGGCGGTCATGATCCGCCGACCCCTGGACGGTACGTCCGCGACCTGGTGTCCGGCCTGGTGGGAACACCCCGAGGCGGGGGCCCGACTGTCCGCGCTCTGGCTGGCCTGGGAGCACCTGCGGCACGATGCCGCCCTCGGCATGACGACGTGGTGGATCCAGCACGCCGATCCGCACCTCAAGGTCCTGATGGACCCCCGGCAGGGCCCGTTCGCCGCCTGCTCGCCCGAGGGCCACGCACAGGACCCGCTCGGCCCGCTCCCGGTGGAACCGTACGAGCCGACCTAGGTTCTGTCCCTTCGGTCAGCGTCGTGCCCGGATGGGGATGGCGTCGAGGTGGAGTGCTGCCTGGTAGGCGATGGCGAGTTCGTCGCATCGTGTGGCCAGGCCGCGCCACTGCTCGAGGCGGTCGATGCGGCGTTCGACGCTGTTCCGCTGCCCGCGGTGACGGTCAGGGCCAAGGGCCGTGCACGGTCGTCGGCGGCCAGGTGGACCTTGGTGCTCAGGCCGCCGCGTGAGCGTCCGAGGGCGTGGTCGGCGGGCTCGCTGCGGCCTTCGGCCCTTTCTTGCGGGGCAGCCGGGCCCTGGTCAGATCGTGACCGGGCCGTGGGCGGTGGCGAACTCGACCGAGACCAGGCCCGGCTCCTCATCCTCGACCCAGGTGACGTCGATCTGGTCGAGGGGGTGGTCGGCCGGTTCGCCGAGGAATTCGGCGATGGAGGCGGCGTCGCCGGCGATGGAGACCCCGTGGATGGTGCTGGAGGTGCGCGGGTCGGCGCTCGGGCGCTCCTCGGTGGGAACCAACCACTGAAGGAAGTAGGGCAGTTGTGGCTCCTCCAGCAGCTCCAGCAGGCCGATCTGCTTCCACCTCAGGTCGAACCCGTCGGGGCGGACACGGTGGCCCTCGGCCGAGGTGCGGCCGAGGCGGGCCTCGACCGGGGCGATGTCGTCGACGGAGACCACCCACCCGAGCCAGCCGCCGCCCTCGGCGGCGCGGCGCGCGACCGCCTGGCCGAAGGGTGCGCGGTCGGCGGCGGGGTGGTCGAGTGTGGTGACCACCTCGACGTAGGTGCCGCCGCTCAGCGGGAGAATGAAATTGCGGGTGCCGAATCGCGGGTGTACGCCCCCGTCGACGAACCCGCCGCCGAGGGCCGATCCGATCCACTGGACGGTCGAGACGAAGCTGTCGCGGGCCACCGCATAGGACACGTGATCAAGTCGCACCGCGCCATCATCACCCGACAACCCACACAAATCCCGACGCCACGCCCGCCGCCCCGGCCGCGTCCGCCCACGACCCGCCCGATCGCCCGCTGCGGGGCGAGCGCTGCTGCCACAGGATTTCGATCCGGCATGCAGCCCCATGGGCACCGCACTTCCAAGAGACGACCTGGGGGGGGTGTCTCTTCGATCACGTGAGATCCATTGGGCGGCTGACTGCAGTGGCCCATCACGGGAGTCGGCGGGCCAGGAAAATGTGTCGAACGCGGAGTCGACCTTTGAGAAGGTCCTGAGTGTCCCGGAACTGCTGCGAAAGGAAGCCCGTGCCGCGTGCTGTCACATTGATTCGCTCTGCCTCCCTGTCCGATGTTGCGGAGTACGCCTACGCGGCCACGGCCCCGGCCGAGTCGCGACTGATCTTCCTGGCCGGAGCGTGTCCTCTGAATGAGGATGGCTCCACTGCGGCGATCGGGGACGTCGCGGGGCAGGCGGCCAGGGCTGTGGAGAACATGCGGACTGCCCTGACGGACTCGGGCGCGTCACTGCACGATGTCATCAGCACCCGTGTTCTCGTTGCCTCTCACCGGCGGGAGGACCTGGTGACGGCGTGGGAGGTTGTCCGGGACGCGTTCGGTGACCACGACGTGCCCAGCACATTGATGGGTGTCACCGTGCTCGGCTATGACGGCCAGCTCGTAGAGATCGAAGCCGTCGCCGCCGTGCTTGATTCCTGAGCCGACGGGCCATCCCTGCCGAGGGACCAACCGCCCCGCCCGGGTTTTGGCTCCGGTCACGATCGGGGCCGAACGAGGAGGGCGGCAGCGGTGACGGTGCCGAGATGGACGTACCCGCGCTCGTCGTATCGCGTGGCGACGGCTCTGAACTGTTCGAGCTTTCCGATGGCCCGCTCCACCGTGTTGCGATCTTCGTACCGGTCCTTGTTGAAGCCCGGGGGTCATGTGGTCCTTCTTCTCCGGGATCACGTGCCGGATACCGCGCCTGCGGAGGTGGACGCGGATCTTGTCCATGACCGGCTCGAACTGGGTGTGGTCCGCCCGTTGTCCCGGGGTGACGAGCAGGGACAGCGGCCAGGGGTTTCACCTGGCGCACCGCCTCCTCCAGCGGGAGCCCCAGGGTGATGTGCGCACGCAGCAGAATTGATCTACGCAGAGCCTCTTCTGAGGAGCTGGGTGGTGCGGGCGGCGGGTTCTTGGGTGCGCCGGCGGCGTGCTGGTGAGCCCGGCAGGAGGTGGAGTCCACGCTCGCCATGCTCCGGTCGAGCCGTTCGGCCTCGTTCGTCACATCGCCCCGCCCCCTGCCGGGCACGACGGGCCCGACATGGAGAAGTCACATGATCCGCCGGACAGAACCCTGGCCGCTGGTCTCACCCTGCCGCACGGGGTGCAGGACGGGATCGATCGCCGCCAGGTCCGCGAGCAGCCGGCGGGCCCCCTCGGCGATACGCGCGTCGGCGTCCCGCGTCAGCCCCTCACAGACGCTCAGTGCCTCGTCCCGCTCCGTGGCGTAGATGCCGAAGACGTCGAGGACGGCCGTGTGGATCCAGTCGCTGTGCTGCGCGTCTGCCACCGCCGTCGCGGACGCGACGACCGACAGTCCGGCCCTGTCCATACGCCGCAACAGGCTCTGGACGGTGTGCCGGGTGATGAGGGTGTCGCCCGCCACGAGCTCGAGCAGCGGCCCGACCGCCTCCGGCATCTCGGCGAACGCCGCCAGGCCGTGCCCGGCATCCGCCCGGTCGCGCCAGTCGTCGCTGCGCGCGAGCGCGCCGAGCGCCCGCACCGCCGCGCGCCTCTGATCACTGCCCATGTCCCCGCCCGCCCCCTCGTTCTATCCGCGCTCATGAGCGTACGGGGCGGGACGCCGAGGAACGGCCCAGGTCGTCTCTTTCGGATCTTGCCGGTCGAGCCCGCGTCGTCCGGTGCCGTGCATCGCAAGGCGGAGGGGCGCCCGTGGGGGAGGATCAGGCAAGATCCGGAAGGGACGGCCTGGGGAGGGTGTCGGCCGGGTCCATCACCAGGCCGGTGAAATCGGCCTCGTTGCGCTCCGCCCGGGTCACATACCACCGGGCGATGAGCCACATCACCGGGTACACCAGTACGCCGAGCGCCACCCAGACCAGCGGCCCCGACGCGTCGCGCGAGAGCGCGAACACCAGCGGCAGGGTTCCGATCAGCGCCACGAGCCCAGCCAACGACCCGAGAGCCACGCGCAGTTGGCTGCGCATCAGGGCCCTGACGTAGGTGGCCCCGAGGGTGGTCTGCTCGGAGATCTCCGAGCGGGCCGGGGTGTGCGCGGGCGGCCGGCGACGGGCGCCCCGGGGGACCCCGGTGACGATCTCGCGCCGGGGCGGCGACTGCTGCTGCTCCTCGGCCATGGTGCCGGAGTCTATGCGGCGACCGGCTATTTGAGGAGGCGCGAGAGCCGCCGATCGGCGAGGGGCTTACCGCCGGTCTGGCAGGTGGGGCAGTACTCCAGCGAGGAGTCGGCGAAGGACACCGAGCGTACGGTGTCCCCGCACACCGGGCACGGTTCACCGGCCCGGCCGTGCACCCGCAGGCCGCTCTTCTTCTCCGCCTTGAGTTTTCCCGCGGCCACCCCGTGGGCCCGGCCGACGGCCTCGCCCAGGGTGCTCCGCACGGCCTCGTGGAGCTGGGTGACCTGCTCCTCCGTGAAGGAGGCGGCGAGCTTGAACGGCGAGACCTTGGCGGCGTGCAGGATCTCGTCGCTGTAGGCGTTGCCGATTCCCGCGATCACGCTCTGGTCCCGCAGCACGCCCTTGATCTGGCGCCGCTCCCCCGCGAGCAGCGCGGCGAAGGCGTCCCGGTCGAAGCCCTCGGCGAGCGGATCGGGGCCGAGGCGGGCGATGCCGGGTACCTCCTGCGGGTCGTGGACCACGTACACGGCGAGGCGTTTTTGCGTACCGGCCTCGGTGAGGTCGAAGCCTCCGCCGCCGACGAGGGAGACGCGCAGTGCGAGCGGGCCCTTGCCGGGGCGCGGCGGCTGCGCGGGCAGGGTGTCCTGCCAGCGCAGCCAACCGGCTCGGGCCAGGTGCGTGACGAGGTGGAGCTCGCCGACCGGCAGGGCCAGGAACTTGCCGTACCGGGCGGTGGCGCCGGCCCGCTGCCCTTCGAGGGCGGTCAGCGGCGGGTCGTAGGTCTTGAGCACGCTCACCGCGAGTGGGAGGACGCGCTCGACCACCCGCCCGGTGAGGTGCTCGTCGAGGTATTCCCGCAGGGCCTCGACCTCGGGCAGCTCCGGCATGGTCCCAGCCTGCCGCCGCCTCAGGCGAAGCGCGAGCTGGGCACCGGGCCTGGCGAGGCGACGCGGTCGCGGGGCGAGGTGAGCCAGCCGTCGCGGACGGCGGTCACGAAGGCCCGGAAGGCCTCGTCCGGATCGGGCGGGGTGGCACCGTCGCCCCCGTCCGGACCGGCGGCGGCCCGCGCGACGTCCTGGGCGATCTCCTCCTCGGGCCTCTCGTCGTCCTTCCACGGCGGGGCCACGAACTGGCACAGCAGCGTGCTGAAGTCCGCGCTCACCGCGGGCGGATCGGTCCAGCAGGTGGCGTGCTCGGACAGGATCTGGCCGTCGGCGCGCGCGTGCAGGGTACGCAGGAGGTCCGGGTCGGTCGCGTTCAGGTCGTAGGCGACGACGAGGGTGTCCGTGCGTGTCGGCTCGTACGGTACGGCGGGCAGCCCGAGCACCTGCGCGGCGGCGAGCCCGAGGATCCGGTCGGACCGGCCGGGCAGAGTTGAGACCGTGCCGGGGCGGCGCCCGGCGGCCTCCAGGGCGAGTGCCAGGCGGGCCAGGCCGCGGCGGCACGTCTCGTGGGTGTCCCCGAGGTAGGCGAACCGGCCGGTCATCCCGGCGTCCCAGCCGTACCCGGAGAGGGTGCCCAGGAGTCCGCCGGTCAGGCCGTAGTGCCAGCCGCGCAGGTCGGTGCGGCCCAGCGGATCGGCATGGCCGGTCGCGCTCTGGGCCCGGCGCGCCTGGCCGGTGCGGTGCAGCCGGAGCGTCTGGCGGGTGTGGGCGCCGGACCACTGCGGGTCGTCGGGGGCGGGGAGGGCGCCGCCGATGCGCGCGGCGGTGTCCAGGTCCCCGGCCAGCAGGGTGTGGTGCACGAGGAGGTACGTCTCGGGCCAGGCGGGCAGCCCCGGGCCGCGGCCCGAGAGCAGGTCGACCACTTCGGCGTGCCGGTTCTCGTCCTCCAGGGCGGACACCAGCTCGGCGAGGAGTGCCCGCGAGTCGGGGAGCAGCCGGAGTCCCTCGCGCAGGGGTGCGACGGCGAGGAAGGCTATGCCGCGCTCGACGCAGGCGTAGCCGAAGTCGTAGAGGGCCTGGGGCTCGCCGGGCCGCTTGGCGGCGGCCTTGGCGGCGCCGGCCAGGTCCTTGAACCCGGCGGCGTCGGCCAGGGCCCGGGTGGCCTTGGCGAGTTCGGCGATCGATGCCGTCTCGGCGTGCGGCCGCAGCGACCGTACCGCTCCGGGCAGATCGTCCTTCTTGAGGAATCGGCGTACTTCATCTATGGCGTTGGTCATCGCCCCCGATCCTCACGGAGCCGCGCCGGTCCCGCAACGGACTTTCCCGGGCCGGTGACCGCGGGGCCGGTCCGCCGGCCCCGCGGCCCGACCCCGCCGCCCGACCCCGCCGCCCGGGTCAGGTCCGGGCGATCAGCGCGTAGCGCTCGTCGCCGACGGGGCCGCCCCACAACTCGGCTTCGCCGCTGAGCGGTTCGATGCGCAGGTCGGACACCAGGGGCCGGACCGCTGCGGCCAGGTCCTCGGCGGTGATCCCGCCGTACCAGGGGAGCGATTCGGCTCCGGCGACATAGGGGACGCCGCTCTCGCCGGCTTCCCGCCACCGCCCCTCGACGAGAACCAGCCGTCCTGCCGGGCCGAGCCGCGCGACCCAGGCGCGGAGCGCGGCCCCGGGATCGGGCAGGGTCCACAACAGGTGGCGGCAGAGCAGGACGTCGTACCGCTCCTGCCCGGTCGGCGGGTCCGCGGCGTCGCCGACGAGGAACCGTCCCGCCAGGCCCGCGGCCGCGAGTTTGGCCTCGGCCCGCTCCACCATCCGGGGCGCGAGGTCCACCCCGGTGACCCGGTGCCCGGCCTCGGCCAGCAGCAGGGACAGCGAGCCGGTGCCGCAGCCGACGTCGAGGACGTCGGCGGGCCCGCCGGGCAGCCAGGATCTCAGCAGCCGGGACCACGCGGCACGGGTGTGCTCCTGGCGTAGGCCGTGGTCCGGCTCGTCGTCGAACGCGGCCGCGGCGGCGTCCCAGTACTCGGTGATGGCGTGGGTGGGTTCGGACATGACGGTGATCCTGCCGGAGGCCACCGACAACGGGCCGGACAGGGCGGGGTGGGGCCGGGCGGGACCGGGCGGGGCCGGGCGGGGCCGGGTGGGGCCGGACGGCTCAGCCCATCACGAACTCGCACCACACGCATTTGCCGCCGCCCCGCGGCTCCACGCCCCAGACGTCCGCCAAGCGGTCCACCAGCATCAGGCCCCGCCCCGAGACGCCCGACTCCCCCGCCTCGCGGCGCCGCGGCAGTGCGCTGGAGCGGTCCTCGACCTCCACCCGGAGGCGACGCTGGGGGCCCGCCAGGACCCGTAGGGTCACGATCGCCGGGCCGTCCGTGTGCATCAGGGCGTTCACGATCAGCTCGTCCGCGACCAGTTCGATCTCGTCGGCGCGCTCCCGCGCGCCCCAGGCCCGTACCGCCGCCCCGATCATGTGCCGGGCGGCCACCAGGGCCTCCGGGTCGCCCGGTGCCACGTGCTGCTGGAGGCGGCCGCCGCCTTCCTGGGCGGCGACCACGTGGCGGCGCAGCAGGAGCAGCGCCATGTCGTCGTCCCCGCCCCGTTCGTCGAC
Organism: Streptomyces sp. BF23-19; assembly: GCF_041106355.1. Taxonomy (NCBI): domain Bacteria; kingdom Bacillati; phylum Actinomycetota; class Actinomycetes; order Kitasatosporales; family Streptomycetaceae; genus Streptomyces; species Streptomyces sp. BF23-19. The sequence continues at coordinate 19,386 of NZ_JBGBPT010000009.1, forward strand.
GATCTCGCACAGCAGGTCCGCCAGGAGCGGCAGGTCGGCCGGTCCGCGGCGGATGTGGGAGGTCAGGAGCTGGATTCCGTCGTCGAGGTCGGCGCCAGGCTGTTCCACGAGGCCGTCGGTGCACAGCAGGATCGTTTCTCCCGGGTCCAGCTCCACCGTGGTCACCGGGTACTCCAGGCGGCCGAACTCCGCCGAGAGGCCCAGCGGCATCCCGCCCGCCACCGGGAGCCGGTGGCAGTCCCCGTCGCGGGTCCGCAGCAGTGGGTCGATGTGGCCCGCCCGGACCACCTGGAGGACGCCCGTAGCGAGGTCGGCCTCCACGTACGTGCAGGTCGCGAACCTGTCGGTGTCCAGCTCGTGCAGGAAGACGGAGGCGCGGGCCATGACCGTGCCCGGCGAGTGGCCCTCGGCGGCGTACGCGCGCAGCACGATCCGCAGTTGGCCCATGACGGCCGCCGCGTGCGTGTCGTGGCCCTGGACGTCGCCGATGACCGCGCCGACCCGGCCGCCCGGCAGCGGGATGACGTCGTACCAGTCGCCGCCGATGTCCTGGCCCATCCGGGCGGAGCGGTAGCGTACGGCGATCTCCCCACCGGCCACCGAGGGGATCCGCCGCGGCAGCATGGCCTGCTGGAGGCCCTCGGCCAGGTCGTGCTCCTGCTCCAGCAGCATGGCCCGCTGGAGGCTCTGCGCGATGCTGCTGCCGAGGGCGACGAGCAGGTTGCGCTCCTCCTGGGTGAAGCCGTCCTTGTCCTGGTAGAGCAGTCCGATCGCGCCGATCGGCCGGGCCTGGGCGATGAGCGGCAGGTAGGCGGCGGCCGAGATCCGCATGTACGAGATCCTCGCCCAGAGCCCGGGGTAGTCCCGGGCGAATTCCTGCGCCGAGTCGAGGAAGCGCGGCTCCAGCGAGCGGACGACCTCGCTCATCGGGTACTGCTCGTCGATCCGGGTGTAGCGGGTGCCGGGGACGAAACTGTCCTCCGGGCCCTCGGCGACCAGGTGGATCCGGCCGGCTTCGACGAGGCCCATCACCATGCCCATCGAGCCGAGCCGTTCCAGTCCGTGGGCGTCGCCGATGACGTCGATGACGTCCCGCACGGTGCGGGCGTGCGCGAGGGCGGCGGTGGTGGACTCGACCACCGAGGTCTGGCGGCGCCGCTCCTCGTCCAGGCCGAGCCGCTCCGCCGAGTGGCTGAGCTCGTCGGTGGCGTCCCGGACGATGCCGATGATCCGGTACGGGCGGCCGTCCTGGTTGCGCATGACGCGGCCCTGGGTGTGCGTCCAGCGCAGCCGCCCGTCGTGGCAGCGGATACGGAAGTAGGCGCCGTAGCTGTCCTCGCGGCTCTTCAGGGCGGAGGAGACGAGGGCGTCCAGCCGGGTCGCCTCGGTGGCGGGAACGCGCGGGTCGAGCGACTCCGGCCGGCCGTCGTACTCGTCGGGAGTCGTGTCGAAGACGTCGAGGGCGGCTTCGTCCATGTGCATGAGACCGGTGACCAGGTCCCAGTCGAAACTGCCCATGCGGTTCAGCGAGAGCGACCGGTCCGGGTGTGCGGGCCAGTCGTCCGGCAGCGATACGGTGGTCGGCACCGATCCACCATGACACACGGGCCGGTCAGGCGCTCTCCAGCGGAGAGCTCCCGTCGGAGGACTGCGGCCGCAGGGCCGGGTCCGGGACCGCGTGGGGATCGCTCGCGTTCGGGTCGTAAGGAGCGTTGGGGTCGGACCCGCTGTTCGGGTCGTACGGATCCACGAGGTCACCGGGCAGCGCGGCCGATCCGTCGGGATCCAGGGGAAGCGTCTGCTCGCCGGGGGCCGGCGGCGGCATGTCGGTGGTGCCGTCCCAGGGATTGGCGGACGGCGGCTGCTGCGGCTGTTCCGGCTGCCGCGGCCGGGTGGACGGGTTCGACTGCGTGCCCGGGTTCTGGGGCTGGTTCCCGCCGGGCGCGTTCTGCGCGGCCTGCGGGTCCTGTGCGCAGTCCGTCGCCCCGGGCGTCGGCGCCGCCGGGGCGTTCGGCGAGGCCGGGGCGGCCGGTGCGACTGGTGCGGCCTGGTTCGGCGGGCAGGGGTCGCCGGACGCGGCCCCGGGCGGGGTGACGGGCCCGTCCGGGATACCGGCGGACGGGTCGTACGGGGGCAGCGCCTTCGGGGGCCGGTCCTGCGCTCCGTCGTCACCCCGCTTGCGCTCGATCCAGGTGTTGTCGGCGATGTTGACGATCACCAAACTGTTGATCACGTGGGCGGTGGGTTCGATGACGACGACCTGGTTGGCCTGGTAGCCGCTCCACGGGTCGCCCTTGTGCTGCGGCGACCCCTTGGCGGTGCGCGGGGAGGCCAGCGGGTTTCCGCAGCCGCAGCGGACCCGGGGCATGCCGTGCTCGTCCACGAGGACGGCGGTGCCGGCCTGGAGGACGGACTGGAAGCCGTCGGCGGCGCCGTCGCGGAAGGCGTGGTTGGTGACCCGGGTGTCGGCGCGCAGGACGACGGGCGTCAGGCCGCGCAGGAAGTCGGGGATCTTCTCCTCTTCGATGTTCGAGGCCTCGGCGAAGGCGCGGGACTTGTCCTTGTCCGCGGTCAGGAAGGCGACCTGCTGTTCCACGTCGCAGCTGCCGAGCCGCTGGGTGCCTCCGTACAGGCCGGGGGTGGCCGCGTTGACGGTGCGGATGCCCTGGCCGGTCGCGTTGGGCAGCGGGGGCTGTACGGGGGCGGACTCGGCGGTGGCCGAGGAGGCGGTGAAGGGGTCGGGGCCGGCGGAGGCCACGGGCTGGAGGTAGACCTCCTGGCTCTCGGCTCCGGGTGCGCCCTTCGGCTCCTCCGCGCTGCCGCACGCCGCGGCGAGCAGGCCGAGGAGGGCGAAGAGGGCGGCTCCGGCGGGTGCATGACGACGCGACGCCTGACGTGGTGTCGGAAGTGACGATCCGTTCACTTGAATCTCCCTGTTCGCCCCGATTGCTCCCTCCTGTCTGCCGCATCCGCGCAGGAGCCGCAACCGGAGCGTTCCTTGAACATGTTCAAGGAACGTCGTAGGCTCACCACCGTGAGTTGAACGCGTTCAAGGCGTTGACCGCAGCGTTGGGGGGAGTCCAGGGTGACGGCACTGGTGAACGTGATCGTCACCCTGGGCATGCTCTACGTCGTCCCGGCCGGCCTGCGGCTCATCGACCCGGTCCACCTCCTGCGCACGGCCCGCCTCTGGCCGCTCGCGGCCGTACCCGGTGCGCTGTGCCTGTGGCTGCCCCGCGGACTGCCCGCCACCGCGCTCGCCGCGCTGTATGCGGCGGCCTGCCTGACGCTCGCCGCCCGGGCCCCGATCCGGCTGCTGCGCGCCCGTTCCCTCACCCCGCCCGCGATCGCCGTCGCCACCGCGCTGGTCTCGCCGTCGATCGCCGCCACCGCCCTGGTCTGCGAGCGTGCCGGGTACCGGCTCTTCGGCTTCGACCTCGACATCCTGGCGCTGACCGTGCCCCACTTCCACTTCGCCGGGTTCACCGCGGCCCTGGTCGCCGGGCTGGTGTGCCGCGCCGTGGACGGCCGCGCCGGGACCGGCGGCCTCGCGCGCCGGGCCGCCTGCAGCGTCCCCGCGGGCACCCTGCTCGTCCTCCTCGGCTACTTCGTCGACGACTGGGCCGAGCTGCTGGGCGCGGTGGTCCTGACCGGCGGAATGTGGGCGGTGGCCCTGCTCACCTGGCGGGAGATCCGGCCCGCCGGCCCGGACCGGACCACGCGGACCCTGCTCGCCACCTCGGCGGCCGTGCTCGTGGCCACCATGCTGCTCGCCCTGTGGTGGGCGGCCGGCGAGGCCGCCGGGATCACGCACCCCACCCTGACCTGGATGGCCGCCACCCACGGCCTCGGCAACGCCCTCGGGTTCGCCCTGTGCTCGGTACTCGCCTGGCGCCGGCTGACCGCCGAAACCCGCACCGCCGAAGCCCGCACCGCCCAGGTCCGAACGGCGGACCGTCCGGACCGCCGACCCGGCGACCGCCCCGCGCCTCGACCACGTACCACCTCCGACCGAGTGGAGCTCTCGCCATGACCCGCCTCATCAGCGCCGGCCGGGACACCGTCAACTACCCCGACCGGGGCGCGACGGCCCACCGGCCGCTGCCCGCCGGCTACAACCACCTGCACCACCGCACCCGGCTCGGACACGGCCGGGCCGTCTTCGAGGCCGCCGGAACCGCGGTCACCACCTTCCACGCCCACCGCACCTCGGGCATGCGGGTACGGGCCGATGACGGCGCGGTCCGGCCCGGCGGCCGGGTGACCGTGGGGATCGGCCTCGGGCCGCTGCGCGTCGACGCTCCGTGCGAGGTGATCTGGACCGCGTACGAGCCCGCCCGCATCGGTTTCGCCTACGGAACCCTGGCCGGGCACCCGGAGTGCGGCGAGGAGTCCTTCATCGTGGACATGGACCCGGACGGCACGGTGTGGTTCACGGTCACCGCCTTCAGCCGCCCGAACGCCTGGTACACCCGCCTCGCCGGGCCGGTGGTCCCCTTCCTCCAGCTGAGCTACGCCCGCCTGCTCGGTCACCACCTGCGCAAGCTGGCCGCCACCGGCTGACCGGTCCGATACTGGAGGCGATGGACTGGTTCACGGCGCCCGGGTACTGGCTCGCCCGGCTGGTCTTCCAGCGGGCCCTGGCCGGGGTCTACCTCGTCGCCTTCCTCGGGGCCGCCCTGCAGTTCAAGGCTCTGATCGGGGCGCACGGCATGACGCCCGTACCGCGCTACGTACGGTACGTGCCCTTCCGGCGCGCCCCGAGCCTGTTCCAACTGCGCTACTCCGACCGGCTCTTCGCAGGCTGCGCCGGGGTCGGCGCGGCGCTCGCCGCGGCACTGGCCGCGGGGGCCGGCGACGAGGTGCCCCTGGCCGCGGCCATGGCGATGTGGGCCGTGCTGTGGTTGCTCTACCTCTCGATCGTGAACGTGGGGCAGACCTGGTACTCCTTCGGCTGGGAGTCGCTGCTGCTGGAGGTGGGCTTCCTCGCCGTCTTCCTCGGCAACGCGCGCGCCGGTCCGCCCGTGCTGGTGCTGTGGCTGCTGCGCTGGGTCCTCTTCCGCGTGGAATTCGGGGCCGGGCTGATCAAGATGCGTGGGGACCCCTGCTGGCGCAAGCTGACCTGCCTGTACTTCCACCACGAGACGCAGCCGATGGCCGGGCCGCTGAGCTGGTTCTTCCACCATCTGCCGAAACCGCTGCACCGGGTGGAGTGCGCGGCCAACCACGTGACCCAACTGATCGTCCCGGTGCTGCTGTTCACCCCGCAGCCGGTGGCCTCGTACGCCGCCGGGATCATCATCGCCACGCAGCTGTGGCTGGTGCTCTCGGGCAATTTCGCCTGGCTGAACTGGCTGACGATCACCCTGGCCGTGTCGGCCGTGGACTTCTCCGGCCTCGTGGGCGCGCCCCCGGCGGCCGCCTCGCGTACCGGTCCGGTGTGGTTCGTGGTCCTGGTGTGCGCGGTGACCGTGCTCGTCCTGTTCCTCAGCCGGCACCCGGTGCTCAACATGGTCTCGCGCCGCCAGGTGATGAACCGCTCCTTCGACGCGCTGCACCTGGTCAACACCTACGGGGCCTTCGGCTCGGTCGGCCGGGTCCGGATGGAGGTGGCGGTGGAGGGCACCGCGGACCGGGTGCCGCGCGCGGACGGGGACTGGCGCGAGTACGGCTTCAAGGGCAAGCCGGGTGAACCGAACCGGATCCCGCGCCAGTTCGCCCCCTACCACCTGCGGCTGGACTGGCTGATGTGGTTCGCCGCGATCTCCCCCGACTACGCGCGGGACTGGTTCGGGCCGTTCGTGGAGCGGCTGCTGGCGGGTGACCGGGACACGCTGCGGCTGCTGCGCGCCAACCCCTTCCCGGACGCCCCGCCCGTTCATGTCCGTGCCCTGCTCTACCGCTACCGGTTCACCACCCGGCGGGAGCGGCGCGAGACGGGGGCCTGGTGGCACCGCACGCTCGTGCGCGAGTACCTCCCGCCGACCCGCCTCGCGGACGCGCACCGCTCAGAGCCCGAGTAGCGCGGCCTCCCGCTCCGCGGAGATGCCCTTGGCCGGTACGTCGGGGCGCAACGGGGCGGCCCCGCCGAGGCTGCGCAGCCAGCTCCAGGTGTCGGCCACGGTCTCCTCGACGGGCCGGCACGTCAGGCCGGCGGCCAGCGCCTTGGAGACGTCCCCGCGGTGCATGTGGTCGTGGGCCTCGCCCTCGGGAACCCAGACGGGGAGCTCGGTCCAGGGCTCCACGCCCGCCGCCAGGAGCCGGTCCGGGTCGGTCCAGCGCAGTTCGGCGCCGCCCCCGGTGGTGGCGGCGCAGGCTTCGAGGAGCCCTCCCATCGTGGTGTGTCCGGACGGGGAGACCAGGTTGTAGGCGCCCGCGCGCCCCGCCTCGGCCGCGTCCAGGGTCCAGCGGGCGAGGTCGCGTACGTCGATGTATTGGATCGGGAGTTCGCGCGGTCCCGGGGCGAGCACCGGGCCGCCGCGGGCGGTGCGCTCCAGCCACCACGGCAGGCGGCCGACGTTCTCGTAGGGGCCGAGGATCAGCCCGGCGCGTGCGAGCAGGGCGCGGTCCCCGAAGGCGTCGAGGGCGGCGAGTTCGCCGCCCCGCTTGTCCTCGGCGTAGTCGGTCGACCCGGCGTCCGGCGAGCCCTCGACCAGGGTTGCGTCCTCGGCGAGGCCGGCCGGGGCGGGGTACGCGTAGACCGAGCGGCTGGAGACGTACGCGTACCGCGCTGCCCGGTCGCGCAGCAGGCGGCTGCTGTCGCGTACGGCCGTGGGGGCGCCGCCCCAGGTGTCGACGACCAGGTCCCACTCCCCCGTGCCGAGGGCCGCCAGCCCACTCGGGGCGGTGCGGTCCCCGTGGAGGGCGGAGGTGCCCGGCGGGGGCGTGTGGTGTCCGCGGTGGAAGACGGTCACCTCCCAGCCCCGGGTCAGGGCGTCCTCGGTGATCGCGCGTCCGACGAATTCGGTACCACCCAGCATCAGCAGCTTCATGCCCGCCAGCCTGCCGGGGCGGGCGGGGCTGCGGAAGCGGTGATCGCCGTGGGCGATGACGCTCAGGGCGTAGCCGGGCGGGGAACCTCACCGGGGCCGGCCGTGGTGGCCTTACGTCCGGGCAGGGCAGCGCCCCCGGTGCCCGTGGGCACGAGGGGGCGCTTGGCACCGCTGTGGGGACTAGTCGATACCGGGCAGGATGTGCGCCTCCGCCAGATCGTCCTCGTACCCGGCCAGCCGGATCGGGGCGGATCGGGCCCAGACCTCAAGGCTTCCGAGTTCGTCGGTTCGGGGCTTCGCCCGCGTTCCCGTCCGCTCCATCGCCGTCGGTTCGGGCTTCGTCTTCTCAGTCACCGCGCACTCCTTTGTGTCGCGTAACCCGGCAAGCGGACCGCGCGCCGGGCAAGGGATGAAAGGTTTCCGGACGCGGTGGCGCCTTAGTGGAGCGCGGCCCGGATGGGGGCCGTCTTGATGCCCCAGAGTACACATATGAGCGGACCTCCGCTCGATAGGAAGGCAAAATCCGCTGCGCCCTCTTACTTTCGCTCCCAGTTCAGCAAGTCGTAGGTCTGCGGGTACGTGACGGGTGATCTGCTCGACCCCGGACGCGCGGGGTGTGACGGAGGGGGTCGGCGGTGGCGAGGTCCGAAGTGCCCGAGGCTCAAGTCCCTTACGTCACAAGCGTGCTGGAGCTGATGGAGCTGTTGCGCGCCGACCTCGACGACCGGGGCCTGCGCACCGCGGCCCTGTTGCGCCGCTCACACCCCTTCGACAAGGAACTGCAGATCGCGGGCTTGTTGCACTGCCTGGGAAGTTTGCTCCGTCTGAGTGACGGAGCGGTTACGGTGGGAGTGGCGGCGGAGTCGATCCGCCCGTTGCTGGGCGAGCGGGTGGCCCGGCTGGTACGGCTGCAGGCGCCGCACCGGCCCACCGACGCGCACGCCGGCCGCCGCGCCGGCGACGACGCCGAGGCCGAGGCGGTGGCCACCCTGTGTCAGGCCCGGGACTCGGCCGCCGCGGCCGGCCTGGACGCGGGCGTGCTGGAGGACTGGCGGCCGCTGCTGGAGCTGGTCGCGGCCGGTGCCTGCCGGGCCGGGTCCCCCGGGAACGCACGCGACCCCCTCGGTTCGCCGAGGGGGTCGAGCGGGCCGTACAGGACCTCGTAGGAGCCGGGCTCCGGGCTGGTTACCAGTTCGCCGGGGCGTAGTCCTTGAGGAAGACGCCGAACAGGTCCTCGCCGGTCTCGCCGCGGACGATCGGGTCGTAGACCCGGGCCGCGCCGTCGACCAGGTCGAGCGGGGCGTGGAAGCCCTCCTCGGCCAGGCGCAGCTTGTCGAAGTGAGGACGCTCGTCGGTGATCCAGCCGGTGTCGACCGAGGTCATCAGGATGCGGTCGGTCTGGAACATCTCCTGGCCGCTGGTCCGCGTCACCATGTTCATCGCGGCCTTGGCGGCGTTGGTGTTCGGGTGCCCCGCGCCCTTGTAGCCGCGGCTGAAGACGCCCTCCATCGCGGAGACGTTGACGATGTAGGCCCGACCGTTGGCCGCCTTGCGGGCGGCCTCCGCCATGGCGGGCCGGAGCGCGCTGATCAGGATGAACGGCGAGGTGTAGTTGCACAGCTGGGTCTCGAGCAGCTCCACCGGGGAGATCTGGTCGATGGTCTGCACCCAGGTGTTGCTCTCGACGACGTCGGGCAGCAGGCCGCCCGCGTCGATGGCGGTGCCGGCGAGGTGCCGCTCCAGGCTGGCGTTGCCCGCGACGAGGGCGAGGTCGGCGACCTTCTGCGCCTCGAGCCCGCTCACGCCGACGGGCAGCGCCGCCAGGCCGTCGACCGCGCCGGAGTTGAAGGCGCCGATGACGTGGTGGGCGGGGAGCTCACCGGCGGGCAGCGGGGCGCCCTCCCCCTCGACCAGCGCCGCGTAGGCGCTGGGGAGGCGGCGCACGGTCTGCGTGGCGTTGTTGATCAGGATGTCGAGCGGACCGGCCCCGGCCACCTGCTCGGCGAGGGCCACGGACTGGGCCGGGTCGCGCAGGTCGATGCCGACGACCTCCAGGCGGTGCATCCACTCCGCGGAGTCCTCCATCGCCTTGAAGCGGCGGATGGCGTCCTTGGGGAAGCGCGTGGTGATCGTGGTGTGGGCGCCGTCGCGCAGCAGCCTCAGCGCGATGTACATGCCGATCTTGGCCCGGCCGCCGGTGAGCAGCGCGCGCTTGCCGGTCAGGTCGGCGCGGGCCTCGCGCCTGGTCCGGTTCTCGACGGCGCAGGGCGGGCAGAGCTGGTGGTAGAAGTAGTCGACCTCGACGTAGCGCGTCTTGCAGATGTAGCAGGAGCGCGGGCGCTGGAGTATCCCGGCGATCCGGCCGGCCTCCGTGACCGAGGAGGGCAGGATGCCCTCGGTCTCGTCGTCGATGCGCTCGGCGGAGCCGGTGGCGGTGGCCTCGGTGACGGCCTTGTCGTTGGCGGTCTTGGCGGCGCGGCGCTCCTGGCGGCGGCGCTGCTTGACCGTGCGGTAGAGGCCGGCGGTGGCGCGGCGTACGGTGATCGCGTCGGGGTGGTCGACGTCGAGCTTGTCCAGCTCGTCGAGCACGCTGAGGCAAAGGGCCAGCCGGTCGGGGTCGATACCGGGCCCGAAGGCGTGTCCGTAGTCCTGGCTGTCTTCGGTCACCGTCATCGCCGCTGCCGTTCCTTGATCACTCGTCCGCATCCGCCTGCTGCGGAAGTCCTCAAAAGGGCAACTGTACGGATGCCACGCGCCCGGAGCCAAACCCGCTCCCGCCGCCCTCACACATCGCACGCGCAGCGTCACCGTGCGCGGTGGATCGGTGACGTCGGGGCACGACGGAGGTCGCCTTCCGCTGCCCGAGGGGCCACGGTGCGTACTCCCGTACTACGCCGGGAGTATGACTGATCACCACCTGTGGACGGAGGAATAGCGCAGGTGGGTCGGGCATTGTGGAGCTTATGAGTGCACTGGCGCCGGCGGTCCTGCTCTGCCTCGTGTCCGCCTTGGCGTACGCGGGTGGCGCGATCGTCCAGGAACGGGTCGCGGCGACCACGCCGGACAGTCGATACGCCCCGCTGCGCCGGGGTGGCTGGTGGGTGGCGGTGGGGTTGAACGGCCTCGGTGCGCTGCTGCACGTGGTGGCCCTCGCGTACGGGCCGCTGAGCCTGGTCCAACCGCTGGGCGCCCTGACCATCGTCTTCGCCCTGCCGATGGCCGCCGTCTTCGTACGGCGCCGGGCGGGCGCGGCCGCCTGGCGCGGGGCGGTGCTGGCCACGGTCGGTCTGGCCGGGCTGCTGGCGCTGACCGGCGGGAACGGGCGGGCGGAGCACGCGCTGACGCAGGACGAGCGGCACATGCTGCTGATCGTGACCGCGGCGCTGGTGCCGGCGCTGTTCCTGGCGGCGCACCGGATGCACCGGGCGGTGCTGCACAGTGTGCTGCTGGCCGCGGCCGCCGGTACGGCCTTCGGCATGGCTTCGGTGTTCACCAAGTCGGTGGCCGGGGACTTCGGGCCGGGTGCGCTGTCCGGCCTGTGGCCCGACCTCGTGGCGATCGTGGCCCTGGCGGCGGGCGGGCTGCTGCTGTCGCAGGCGGCCTACCGGGGGGCGGGACTGACCGCGCCGCTGGCCACGGTGACGGTGATCAACCCGCTGGTGGCGGCGACGGTCGGCATCACGCTGTTCGACGAGGGCTTCCGGTACGGGGCCGCGGGCGCGACGGCGGCGGTGGCCAGCGCGGCGCTCGCCGCGGCCGGCCTGATCCTGCTCACCGTCGTGCCCGCGCACGCGCGCGGGTCAGATGCGGACCCCGTGGCCTCGGAGGTACTTGAGCGGGTCGATGTCGGAGCCGTATCCGGGTCCCGTGCGCATCTCGAAGTGCAGGTGCGGTCCCGTGGTGTTGCCGGTCGAGCCGGAGCGGCCGATGCGCTGCCCTCCGGAGACCTGCTGGCCGGCCTTGACGCCGAGCGCGGAGAGGTGGGCGTACTGGGAGTACCGGCCGTCGGTGTGCCGGATGACGACCTGGTAGCCGTAGGCCCCGGCCCAGCCGGCGGAGACGACCGAGCCGGGTCCCACCGACTTGACGGTGGTGCCGGTCGCCACCGGGAAGTCGACACCCGTGTGGTAGCCGCTGGACCAGGAGGATCCCGAGACGCGGTACGCGGTGCCGAGGGACGCGTCGACGGGGGCGGAGAAGCCGCCCGCGGCCGGATTCTGCTGCGCTGAGGCGGGCTCCGGCGCCGGCTTCTCGGCGGGCTTCTCGACCGGCTTCTCGACCGGCTTGGGTGCGGGCTTCTCGGCCGGCTTCTCGGCGGCCGGCTCCACGGGCGTGACCGGATCGGCGGTCCTCGGCGGCTTCTCGGGGTCCTGCCTGGGCGGCGGCGGTAAGGCCGGCGCCGTGGTGACCCGCAGGGTGAGCCGCTGGCCCGGGAAGATCAGGTTCGGGTTGCCGCCGATGGTGGTCCGGTTGGTCTCGTACAGCGCCTGCCAGCCGCCCTCGACGTGCTGGCCGGTGGCGATCGCGGAGAGCGAGTCGCCGGGTGCGACGACGTACGGGTTCGGCAGGACGGTGGTTCCCGTCGGGACCGGTCCGCCGCCCTGCGCCGGGGCCGTCCGCACCACGGGCGTCGCCGGCGCCGCGGGCGTCACCGGGGACTGTCCCTGCGTCTGCGGGGCGACGGCGGGCGCCGGGCCGCTGCGTGTGAGTCCGGCCCGCTTCCCGCAGTCGGGCCAGGCGCCGGGCCCCTGGCCCTTCAGCACCTTCTCCGCGACCGCTATCTGCTGGTCCTTGGTGGCCAGGTCGGCGCGCGGGGCGTAGGCGGTACCGCCAAAGGCCCGCCAGGTGCTCTGGCTGAACTGGAGGCCGCCGTAGTAGCCGTTGCCGGTGTTGATGCGCCAGTTGTTCGTCGACTCGCAGGACGCGACCTTGTTCCAGGTGTCCACGGAGGCCGCGTGGGCGACTCCGGCCCCGATGAGCGGGAGCGCGATCCCGGCGCCACCGGCGGTGACGGCCAGTGAGGCCCGGTTGATGCTGCTCGGCTGATACCGGCGGTGCCGGCCCCGTACACCCATGGGAGCCCCCATCGAAGACATCAGGAACCGCACAACTTAACGGTGCGATCAGAGCGTGACAAGAGGCGCAACGGGGCGCATGCCAACGGAACTTGACTGTATCTCGATGAGTAAAAGATCCCCCGGGGCCCGTGTGGGGGTAGCTTCGGTGATCCCCGCCCACCGAAGGCACACCGAAGCAAGCAGGAGCGCACCGATGAGCACCAGCACAGCCCAGATCGGCGTCACCGGACTCGCTGTCATGGGCAGCAACCTCGCCCGTAACTTCGCCCGCAACGGATTCACCGTGGCCGTCCACAACCGGACGGCGGCCAGGACCACCGCGCTGGTCGAGGAGTTCGGGCACGAGGGCGCCTTCGTGGCGGCCGGGTCGGCGAAGGAGTTCGTCGACGCGCTGGAGCGCCCCCGGCGCATCGTCGTCATGGTGAAGGCCGGGGAGCCGACCGATGCCGTGATCCGCGAGTTCGCCCCGCTCCTGGAGGAGGGCGACGTCATCATCGACGGCGGCAACGCGCACTTCGAGGACACCCGGCGTCGCGAGCGGGAACTGCGGGAGCAGGGCCTGCACTTCGTGGGTGTGGGCATCTCCGGAGGCGAGGAGGGCGCGCTGCTCGGCCCGAGCATCATGCCGGGCGGCTCGACGCAGTCGTACGCCTCCCTCGGACCGCTGCTGGAGAAGATCTCCGCGAAGGCCGCCGACGGCACGCCCTGCACCTCGCACGTGGGACCCGACGGCGCCGGACACTTCGTCAAGATGGTGCACAACGGCATCGAGTACGCCGACATGCAGCTCATCGCCGAGGCCTACCACCTGCTGCGCGAGGTCGCGGGCTACTCCCCCGCGAAGATCGCGGAGACCTTCCGGGCGTGGAACCGGGGGCGCCTGGACTCGTACCTGATCGAGATCACGGCGGAGGTGCTCGCGCACACGGACGCCGCGACCGGGCGCCCGTACGTCGACGTCGTGGCCGACGCCGCCGAGCAGAAGGGCACCGGTCGCTGGACGGTGCAGATCGCCCTCGACCTCGGGGTACCGGTGTCGGGGATCGCCGAGGCGGTCTTCGCCCGCGCGGTCTCCGGTCACGCGGACCTGCGTACGGCCGCGCGCGGGCTCGCGGGCCCGGCGGCCACCGCGCTCGGGCCGGAAGCGGCGGAGGCCTTCGCCGCCCAGGTGGAGCAGGCGCTGTACGCGTCGAAGATCGTCTCCTACACCCAGGGCTTCCACCAGATCCGGGCCGGCAGCGAGGAGTACGGCTGGAACGTGGACCTGGGCGCCGTGGCCTCCCTGTGGCGCGGTGGCTGCATCATCCGGGCGGCGTTCCTGGACCGGATTCGGGCGGCGTACGACGCCCGGCCGGAGCTGCCGAGCCTGCTGGCGGACGCGCACTTCGCCGAGGAGATCGCGGCCGCCCAGGACGGGTGGCGGTCCGTCCTGGTGGCGGCGGTGCGCCAGGGCATCCCGGTGCCCGCCTTCGCGGCCTCACTGGCCTACTACGACGCCCTGCGCACGGAGCGGCTGCCCGCGGCCCTCACCCAGGGGCAGCGGGACTTCTTCGGGGCGCACACCTACCGGCGGACGGACCGCGAGGGCTCGTTCCACACCCTCTGGAGCGGCGACCGCTCCGAGGTCCGCACGTCGTAGGCGGCTCGTCGTACTAGCTCAGGGGCCCGGGCTGCGGGATCGGCGCGGGCCCCGGGGGCGGTGGGATCGGGTCCGGCTCGGGCACGGGGCCGGGCACGGGTGGCACGGGCCGCGGCATGGGCTCGGGGTCGGGGAAGGGGTCCGGTCCCGGGACGGGCGGCTGCGTCTCTTCTGCATCTCGCTTTCGCACCATATGGGCCACCTTCCCGCGATTGCGGCCGGTATGCCTGCACGACACCCGCTACAGGGCCGAACCCATCGCCAGGCCCGCAGCGAGGCCAGGAGCGGGGCTGGAAAGCACCGGAACCGGGCCCGTGACCAGGTCCGCGGCCCCGGCCATGGAGGCCTGGGCCAGCACGATGACGTCCGCGCCGGCGACGCGGTCGGCCGCCTCGGCGATCCGGGCGAGGTAACCGTCCGTGTCCCCGGCCTCGAAGCGGTCCCAGGCCCCGGCGACCAGGTGCGTGACGATCGACACGGGCCACTCACCGGCCTCCTCGGCCAGCAGCTCCCCGGTCGGGGCGAGGGTGGACTCCAGGGCGGCCAGTACGGCGATCCGCGCCCCCGTCCGTACCGCGACGGCGGCCATCGGCCGGTCCACCCGGAGCACCGGGACGCCGAGCTCCGGAGCCAGGGACTCCGCGGTCGCCCCGATGGTCGAGCAGGTGACCAGCACGGGCGTCCCGGCCTCCGCGAGCAGCTCCCGAAGGGCCGAAGTCACCGACGCCGACCCTTCGGCACGGGCCCGGTCCAGCAGCTCCGGGACCACCCGGTGCCGAAGGACGGCCCCCGGATGGTTCCGGTCGCGCAGCGCGTCGAAGACCGGGACGTGCACGGGCGAGGTGTGCAGCAGGAGCAGATCGGTCACCAGCGGTCGGGGGCCGCGGCGAGCTGCGCCTTGGCCGCGAGTGCGACCTCGGCGGCCGGCTCGGGCGCCTCGTCGGGATGTTTGGCGGCCCAGCTCGCCGCGTAGGGGCAGAGCGGCACCACGGGTACTCCCTCGGCGGCGGCGATCCCGTAGAAGGTCTTCACCAGCCCGCCCGCGATACCGCGGCCCTCGTGGCCCTGCTCGACGACGGTGTGCACCGCGACCAAGGCGTGGGGCGCGTCGGCGAGCACGAAGTACGCGATGTGGCCGACCACCGCCCCGTCCTCGACGGCGAGCAGCCGTCCGGCCTCACGGTCGTCCTGGAACTCGATCGGCATGATCCCCGACTCCCCTCAGACGGCCACGGCGTGCGGGCTGCGCCGCTGGTCCGTACCCGGCACCGGGGCGGAAGGGTCCGCACCCAGCTCGACGATCCGGTTGTCGGCGTCCACGTGCACGACGCGGGGCTCCAGCACCCGGGCCTCGGCGTCCTCGACCTGCGCGTAGCTGATGAGAATGACCAGGTCCCCGGGGTGCACCAGATGCGCGGCGGCGCCGTTGATCCCGATGACCCCGGATCCGCGCTCGCCCTCGATGACGTAGGTCTCGAGCCGCGCCCCGTTGGTGATGTCCACGATGTGGACGAGCTCGCCGGGCAGCAGATCGGCCGCGTCGAGCAGGTCGGCGTCGACGGTCACGGAGCCGACGTAGTGCAGGTCGGCCTGGGTGACGGTAGCCCGGTGGATCTTGGACTTGAACATGGTACGAAGCATGCGAATACTCCCGATATCTCTGCTCCCTGCCTGCTTCACGCAGGTCAAGGGCGGTCTCCGGAGCCTACAACGATTCGCGTGTTCGGTCAGCTGCCCCCAGGTCTTTCAGGACTGAGGCTGACCGAACGCTGGCTTTTCTGACGCACCTTCAGTCCGGTCCAGCGGCTCGAGCCGCACTGCCCGAGCGTCGTCGATCGCCCGGCGCAGCAGCGCCCGGCGAACGCGGCGCTGACCGGAACCCCCACCGCATCGCTGAAGAGGTCCATCTGCCCGGGGGCCATGAGTGGACGCTACGTGTCACACGTACTCCGACGCTGCGTCCAGCAACCAGTCCGCCAGGTATCCGGCGAAGGACGACCGGACCAGCAGCCAGAACCCCGCTCTGGGCTCGCCCCGTGGGACCAGCACCACCTGCGCGCGGGCCAGGGTGGTCTGGGCGCAGCGCCCGGGGCCGAAGGGACGCGGGTGCAGGTCCAACGGGCAGCCGTGCGCAAGCAGGTCGCGAGCGCGGCGGCCCGTAACGAGCACGGTGGTGCGCTGTGCGGAGACGTCCGTGACGGCGGCGTGCCCCTCGCCCGCGGCGTCGCGAATCCGGTGAGCCAGGTCGGCGCTGCTGCCGGGCGGGCCCACGACGAGCCATTCGTCGGGGCCGAGCCAGAGAGCGGAGCGGTCACCGGCGTGCACGACGGTGTTGGGCTCGAGGGGCAGTCGGAGCCCCAGAGCAAGCTCGACGGCGTCGGCAGCCGGGCCCTTGGGGTCGAGCCGGACGTTCACCTGGACGAGGAAGGGCAGTTCTGCCAGGCGCAGGTCGCCGCCCGAGGCACGGGTGGCAGCGGCGAAGCGGTCGGCGGCGTGTCCCAGGGGACTGTGGCGGATTGCGGTGTCAGCCATCGCGGCGGGCTCCCTCGGGGTCGTAGAGGACGGGACTCGCGACCGTCACCGGAACAAGACGGTCGCCCACCGGCGCGTACAGCCGCTCGCCGATGCGGTCCCGGCCCCCCTTGATCAGGGCGAGTGCGAAGGTCCGGCCGAGCGCCGCGCTGTGGTAGCTGGAGGTGACGTGGCCGAGCATCGGCACCGGCGGAGCGGGGAGCACACTGTCGGCGACCAGGTGGGTGCCCTCGGGGAGGAAGGCGTCCGGGTCTTCGGGGAGCAGGCCGACGAGGTGCTTGCGGTCGGGACGTGTGCTGTCGGCGCGTGCGTGGGAGCGCTTGCCCACGAAATCGGGCTTCTTCTTGGACACCGCCCAGCTCATGCCGAGATCCTGCGGGGTGACCGTGCCGTCGGTGTCCTGGCCGATGATCGGATAGCCCTTCTCTGCGCGCAGGACGTGCATGGTCTCGGTGCCGTACGGGGTGATGCCCAACGGGCACCCTGCCTCGTACAGCGCCTCCCACAGCGCGCGGGCGTCCCACGGCGACACGTTGATCTCGTAGGCCAGTTCGCCGGAGAAGCTGATCCGGCAGACCCGGGCCGGGACGTCCGCAACAGTTGTGTCTCGCCACGCCATGAAGGGGAAGTCGCCGTTCGCGACGGCCAGTTCAGGGGCGAGGGAGGCCAGAAGCTCGCGGGAGCGGGGGCCGACGAGGGCCACTGTGGCCCACTGCTCCGTAACGGAGGTGCAGTGGACGCGCAGATCGGGCCACTCGGTCTGCAGCCATTCCTCCATCCAGTCCAGCACAGCGGCCGCGTTGCCGGTCGTGGTCGTGACCAGGAAACGCTCCTCGGCAAGGCGGATGACGGTACCGTCGTCGAAGACCATGCCGTCGAGGCGGCACATGACGCCGTAGCGGATCATGCCGACTTTGAGGGTGCTCATCATGTTGGTGTAGAGCCGGTCGATGAAGACGGCGGCGTCCGGCCCCTGCACGTCGATCTTGCCCAGGGTGGAGGCGTCCATGAACGCGACACCCTCGCGGGCGGCGCGGCACTCACGGAGCACGGCGGCCTTCATGTCCTCGCCGTCCTGAGGGTAGTACCAGGGTCGCTTCCACTGACCGACGTTCTCGAAAAGGGCACCGTTGTCGGCGTGCCAGTCGTGCAGGGCGGTGACGCGGACGGGGTCGTGGAGCGCGCCGCGGTCGCGACCGGCGAGGGCGGCGAAGGAGACGGGGGTGTAGGGAGGGCGGAAGGTCGTCGTGCCGAGGGCGGAGATGTCCACGCCCAGCAGGTGGGCGACGGTGCCGCTGGCCAGGACCCCGGAGGTCTTGCCCTGATCGCTGGCGGTGCCGGCGGTGGTGTAGCGCTTGGTGTGCTCGACCGAGCGCATACCGGCACCGGTCGCACGGGCGAGGTCTTCGACGGTGACATCACGCTGGAGGTCGACGAAACGGGGCGCGCCGAGGACGCCGGGGACGACGAAGACCTGCATGGCCGGGGAGTGCGGTCCGTCGGCGGCGGCAGGGAGTCGGGGCGTGCCAGCCGCGTAGCCCTCGGCCTCGATCGCGCGGCCACCGGCGGCGGCGCCCTCGGCGAGGACGCCGGGCAGGTCCAGGACACCGTTCGCCGAGCCTGCGACCTCGACGGCCTGCCGGCAGCTGTCGGGCACGAACGAGCCGAGTGCCTCGTCGTATCGCAGCTTGCCGCCCGCCTGGCTGAACAGGTGCGCCACCGGGTTCCAGCCGCCCGAGACGAGCAACAGGTCGGCAGCGAATTCGCGGCGCCCCGTCACTTCTCCGTACGGGGCGACAGTCACCGCCGTGAGGCGCGTGCCGCCCTTGGTGCCCACCACTGCGTGGCCGGTCAGCACCTCGATCCCGGCGTCCTGGGCACGGCGCGCCCACTCCCCGGGCTCGGGGCGGGTGTCGACGACCGCCGCGATGTCCACGCCCACCGCCGCCAGGTCGAGCGCGGCCGCGTAGGCGCTGTCGTTGGTGGTGAAGACGACGGCGCGGCGGCCGGGCAGAACGGCGTAGCGCTGGGCGTACGTACGGGCCGAGGCCGCCAGCATCACGCCGGGGCGGTCGTTGTCGGCGAACGCCAGCGAGCGCTCGTGCGCTCCGGTGGCCAGGACGACTCGACGGGCGCGGATGCGCCAGACACGCTCGCGGGAGACATGCCCGGGGGCTGCGCCGCCGAGGTGGTTGGTGCGGCGCTCGACGGCGAGGACGTGGTTGTCGTCGTAGTAGCCGAAGACGGTGGTGCGGCGCAGTACGCGCACCTCGGGCTCGGCCTCGAGCCGCGCGACTGTCTCGCCTGCCCAGTCCAGGAGCTGTCCTGTCCCGAGGAGACTGCCGCCCGGTTCGGGCTGGTCGTCGGCGAGGATGACGCGCGCCCCGCTGCCTGCGGCGGCGGACGCGGCCGCGAGTCCGGCCGGTCCCGCGCCGACGACGAGCAGGTCGCAGTGGGCGTGGACGGCGTCGTAGCGCGCGGGGTCGGACGCGGTGGCAAGCCGTCCCTGCCCGGGCAGGCTGCTCGCGACGAGCCCGTCGTACAGTTCCACTGCCGTCGCCGGCAGCATGGGCTCCGGGAAGGGCTCCTCGATCTGTACGACGGCGTTGGGTTCCTCGACTCCGGCGGAGAAGATGCCGCGCGGGCGGCCGAGCTTGATGCCGGTGCCGGTCTGGATGACGCCGTTGGCGAGGAGGGCGGAGGCGAGGGTGTCGCCACGCAAGCCCTCGTATGTGGTGCCGTCGAAGACGAAGCCGAGCCGCTGATCGCGGCGGATGCGGCCGCCGGTGCTCAGGCGGAACGGCTGGGGGCCGCGCTGGGACTCGGGGTACGTGCTCGTCTGCGGATCGGTGGCCGCAGGGCTCTCCGCCACCCCGCCCCTTCCCGGGACCGGGGGCTCGACCCCGGCCTCGGGCTCCCTCGCCGGGTGCGGCACGGTGGGCGGATTGTGCCCGCCTACCCCCGCAGCTCCGCGTGGAGGCACCCCCATGTCGCTGCGCTCGCCCTCGCGGAACGACTGCCCACGACCCAGGTCCGGGCGTGGTTCGTCCGTTCGGTACACCGCCAGGATCTCGTTCGTCGCCGTGTCGCGCACCGCGTTGAACCACCGGCGGCAGCCGGTGGTGTGGCTCCAGCGCTCCGCGAACGGGCCCTTGGGGTTGTCGCGGAAGAACAGGTAGCGGGACCACTCCTGGTCGGTCAGGGCGGCGGGGTTCTCGGGATAGGGCACGTGGGCCTGACCGCCGTAGTGGAACTCGGCCTCGTCACGGGGCCCGCACCAGGGGCATGGGATGAGCAGCATCGATTCGGCTCCTCAGTGGGCGACCGCGGCCGCGCCGTGCTCGTCGACGAGCGCGCCGGTGGTGAATCGGTCGAGCGAGAAAGGGGCGTTGAGGGGGTGGGGGGTGTCGTGGGCGATGGTGTGGGCGTAGACCCAGCCGACGCCGGGGGTGGCCTTGAAGCCGCCGGTGCCCCAGCCGCAGTTGAGGTACAGGTTGTCGACCGGGGTGAGCCCGATGATCGGCGAGGCGTCGGGGCTGACGTCGACGATGCCGCCCCAGGTGCGCAGCACATGGGCGCGGGCGAAGACCGGGAAGAGTTCCAGGGCGGCGGACATCTGGTGCTCGATGATGTGGAAGGCGCCGCGCTGCGTGTAGGCGTTGTACGAGTCGATGCCTGCGCCCATCACCAGCTCGCCCTTGTGGGCCTGGCTGACGTACACATGCACGGCGTTGGACATGACCACGGTGGGGTGCACCGGCTCCAGCAGCTCGGAGACCAGGGCCTGCAGCGGGTGGCTCTGCAGCGGCAGCTCGAAGCCCGCCATGGCCGTGAGCACCGAGGTGTGTCCGGCCGAGCAGAGCGCGACCTTGCCAGCGGCGATGGGGCCGAGCGTGGTCTGTACGCCGACGACCCGTCCGCCCTGGATGTCGATGCCGGTGACTTCGCAGTTCTGGATGATGTCGACGCCGGCGGCGTCGGCGGAGCGGGCCAGCCCCCACGCGACGTGGTCGTGCTTGGCGATTCCGGCCCGCGGCTGGTACGTGCCGCCCATCACCGGATACCGCACGTCGGGAGAGATGTTGACGATCGGGCAGGCGTCCTTGACCTGATCCGGGTCCAGCCATTCGGCGTCGACGCCGTTGAGCCGGTTGGCCTCGACGCGGCGCACGCTTTCGCGGACGTCCTGCAGGCTGTGGGCGAGGTTGAGCACACCGCGCTGGGAGAAGAGGATGGGGTAGTCGAGTTCGTCCGCCATCCCCTCCCACAGTTTGAGGGCGTGCTCGTAGATTCCGGCGCTCTCGTCCCATAGATAGTTGGAACGGATGATCGTGGTGTTGCGGGCCATGTTGCCGCCCGCGAGCCAGCCCTTCTCCAGGACGGCCACGTTGGTGATGCCGTGGTTCTTCGCCAGGTAGTGGGCGGTCGCGAGACCGTGGCCGCCGCCGCCCACGATCACCACGTCGTACGACCGCTTCGGCTCGGGTGTGCGCCACAGCTGGTCGGGGTGCTCGGGGAGGTCGGCGCCCGGGGTGCGGGGGGTCATCGGGCGTCTCCTGAAAGGTGCGGATACAGCGGGTGCTTGGCGGCCTGCGCCTCCGTACGGGCGCGGAGCCCGGCGACGTCCGGCTGGCGGTCCGGCTCGGCGCGGGCCGCCGCGGCGATGCGGCGCCCCTCGAGGACCAGTGCGCTCACGATGCTCCTCTCGTAGCGTTGTCGTCCGGGTGCGGCCCGGTGGGCGGTTGTGCCATCCTGTTACTCCCCCGGAGCTCCTCCTGAGAGGGCCCCCAGCGGAACGTTTGCCCACAACCGCTAGCCGCGCAGGCGGGACATGGAGGGGTCGAACAGCGGCTCTTCGGCGACGACCGCTGCCACGCGCTGGTCGAAGTAGCCGATGTGCACGGTGCGGCCGTTCGTGGCGAGCTCGGCGGGCAGCCAGGCGTACGCGACCCCCTTGCCGATCGTGTAGCCGTACGCGGCGCTGGTGACGTAGCCGACGGGGCGGTCGCCGTCGTAGACCGGCTCCTTGCCCATGACCACGGCCAGCGGGTCGTCGATGGTCAGACAGGTCAGTCGGCGCCGTACGTCCGCCTTGCGCCGCACCAGCGCGGCCTTGCCGATGAAGTCTTCCTTGTCGAGTCTGACGGCGAAGCCGAGCCCCGCCTCGTAGGGGTCGTGCTCATAGGTCATGTCGGTGCCGAAGGAACGGTATCCCTTCTCCAGGCGGAGGCTGTTGAAGGCGCCGCGGCCGGCCGCGATGCCGCCGAGGGGTTGCGCGGCCTGCCACAGGGTGTCCCACAGTTTCAGCCCCATGTCGGCGGTGGTGTACAGCTCCCAGCCTCGTTCGCCGACGTACGACAGGCGCATCGCTGTGACGGGGACGGAGCCGATGTGGGCGCGCTTGGCGCGGAAGTACTTCAGACCGTCGTTGGAGAAGTCCGCGTCGGCGAGCGGCTGGAGGACCTCGCGGGCCAGCGGGCCCCACAGGCCGATGCAGCAGGTGCCGGCCGTGATGTCACGTACGGCGACCGATCCGTCCGCCGGCAGGTGTCGGCCGAACCAGTCGAGGTCGAGGCTGCCGTTGGCGCCGACCTGGAAGTGGTCGCGGCCGAGACGGGCGACGGTGATGTCACTGCGGATGCCGCCGTCCTCGTCGAGGAGCAGGGTGTATGTCACCGAGCCCACCGACTTGTCGACGTTGCCGCTGGACAGCCGCTGGAGGAAGGCGGCGGCGCCGCGACCGGTCACTTCCAGGCGCTTGAGTGCCGTCATGTCGTACATCGCGACGGTCTCGCGGGTGGTCTGGGCCTCGGCGCCGACGACGGGCGACCAGTAGCGCGCCGCCCACTCGTTGGGGACGGGGATGGAACGACCTTCGACGAGCGGGGCGTTGGCCTCGTACCACTGGGGCCGCTCCCAGCCGGTGGCCTCCAGGAAGAAGGCGCCAAGTTCCTGCTGGCGGGCGTAGAAGGGGCTGGTGCGCAGGGGCCGAGGCGCGCCGGCCGGCTGGAGGGGATGGAGGATGTCGTAGACCTCGACGAAGTTCTGGCAGTTGCGGGCCAGGACGTACTCCGTGGAGAGCTGGTGCGGCTCGAAGCGGTTCACGTCGCACTCGTGCAGATCGAAGGACGAGCAGTGACCGTCCACGAGCCATTCGGCCACCGCGCGGGCTACGCCCGCGGAGTGGGTGACCCATACCGCCTCGGCGACCCAGAAGCCCTTGACCTCAGGTGATTCACCGAGCAGCGGCAGTCCGTCGGTGGTGAAGGAGAAGAGGCCGTTGATGCCCTCTTCGATCTTGGCATCGCGTGTCGCGGGCAGCAGCGCCCGAGTCTCGGCCCAGGCGTCGGCGAAGTCGTCCTCGGTGAACTTCAGGACGGAGGGCATCTGTTCGGACTCGTTCACCGGGGTGATGTCGTCCGGGGCGATGGGCATGGGCCGGTGACCGTAGTAGCCGATGCCGATGCGGTCGAAACGGTCGCGGTAGTAGAGGTCCCCGTCCTGGTGGCGCAGGATGGGACGGACGGCCTCCTCGGCCTGGCCTTCCAGCGCGGGGACGGGGCCGGTCCAGGCGAGCTGGTGGGCGAGCGGGGTCAGCGGCAGGTTCATGCCGACCATGCGGGCGATCTTCGGGCCCCAGATGCCGGCGCAGCACACGACGATGTCGGCGGGGATCTCTCCCTGGTCCGTGAGGACTGCGCTGACCTTGCCCTCGCTGTGTACGACGTCGAGGACTTCGTGGCGGGCGAGGAAGCGGACGCCGCGCTCGGTGGCCCGCCGGATCTGAGCCTCGACGGCAAGCACCGCCTTGGCCAGTCCGTCGGTGGGGACCAGCAGTCCGCCGAGGACGCGCCGGCGATCCACCAGCGGGTGCAGTTCGACGCACTCTTCGGGGCCGAGCAACCGTCCTTCGATGCCCCAGGCGGTGGCCCAGCCATGGCGGCGGCGCAGCTCGGTCAGCCGTTCGGGGGTGGTGGCCACCTCAAGACCCCCGACCTGCAGGAAGCAGGACTGCCCGTCCACGTCGAGGCTGCGGAACTTCTCGACGGTGTAGCGGGCGAGCTCGGTCATGGTCTTCGAGGAGTTCGTCTGGAAGACCAGCCCCGGCGCATGGGACGAGGACCCGCCGGTGGCGGGGAGGGGCCCCTGGTCGACGACCGTGATGTCGGTCCAGCCCGCGAAGGACAGTTCGTCGGCGAGCGCCGCTCCCACGACGCCCGCTCCGATGATGACCACTCGGGGTCCCGCCATCGCCGCACCTCCACCTTCAAGCAGTTCAGTTGCTGTCAGCGCAACAAGCTTCAGGTTGCGCAACTCACGATGCCGGTCGCCGAGATGGGTGTCAAGGGGTCCTGGACGGCCGTGACCGGGGCGGAAAACAGCCGTGCCCGGCGGGCTGTCACGGCAGCCCGCCGGGCACGGCTGTGCTTGTTCGCCCGTCCCGCAGACGGGCTTGTCGGCCGTCCCGGGGATCAGCTCTTCTTGAGCCAGGCGTCGACCTTGTCGCGGTTGGCGTCCACCCACTTCTTGGCCGCCGCCTCCGGCGACATCTTGTCCTCGGCGATGTACTTCGCCACGAGATTCTGGTCCTCGTTGGTCCAGGTGAAGTTCTTCACGAGGTCGTAGGCGGGGCTCCCCGAGTCGGCGAACTTCTTGCCGACAATCTTGTCCAGCCGGTATTCGGGATAGTCGCAGGCGATCTTCTCCGCCACGGCGTCACAGCCGTCCGTGTACTCCGGCAGATTCACCTTGACCAGGTCGATCTCCGAGAGGAACCACTGCGGTTCGTAGAAGTACCCGATCACCCAGGTCTTCTTGGCCTCGGCCTGCCGGAACGCCTGGATGAGCGCCGCCTCGCTGCCGCCGTAGACAACCTTGTAGTCGAGCCCCAGATTCTTCACCAGTGCGGCGTCGTTCGTGACGAACGACGGGTCGCCGTCGAGGAACTGTCCCTTGTCGCCCGACTCCGACGTCTTGAACTGGGCGGCGTATTTGTTGAGGTTCTTCCAGTCGGTGATGTCCGGGTGTTCCTTGGCCAGCCACGGCGGCACGAACCAGCCGATGACTCCCTTGTTGCCGGTCGTGCCGGCCGTCACAGCGGTCTTCTGGTCGGTGATGTACTTCTTCTTCAGATCGTCGTGGCCCCAGTTCTCGACGATGGCGTCCACCTCGCCGGTGCCGAACCCCTGCCAGGCGACCTCTTCCTTGAGGTCCTTCTTGGTGACCTGGCACCCGAGGTCCTTCTCTGCGACATACGCGATGACCGCCGCGTTGGCCTCGTATCCGACCCAGGGGTTGATCGCGAGGTTGAACGTACCGCACTTGCCGGAAACGCCGCCCGACGCACCCGATCCCGACTCGCCCACCTTGGCGCCGCCGCAACCGGTGACGACGGCCAGGCCCAGCGCCGCGAGACCGGCCATGGCGGCCCGCCGTCTCGCGGGACGCGATGGCGTCATGAAGTTGCCCATCTTGTGCTGCCTCCTGTGCTTGTTCCTGTGAGCGCCGGGATATGGGCGGCCTAGCGGGCGCCGGGCGTCCTCGCCCTCCGCCGTGCCGCTGCCTGGGTGATGCGGTCGAACATGACCCCGAGCAGAACGATGGCCAGGCCTGCCGCCAGGCCCTTGCCGTACAACTCGCCCTGGGAGAAACCGGCTACGACGTCGTAGCCCAGGGCGCCCGCACCGACCAGTCCGCCCACGACCACCATGGACAGGACATAGATCAGGCCCTGGTTGGTCGCGAGCGTCAGGGCGCCGCGGGACATGGGGAGCTGGACCTTTGTGATGATCTGCCAGGTACTCGAGCCGGCTGCGGTGGCGGCCTCCACCGTGCTCTGCGGCACCGCTCGCACACCGTCTGCGATGATCTTGATCGTCACCGGGGCGGCGAAGACGACCGCGGCGGTGATCGCCGTGAAGCGCGTGGCGCCGAACAGCGCCAGGAACGGCACCAGATACACGAACGAGGGCATGGTCTGGCCCGCGTCGAGGCTGGGTCTGATCAGCCTGTCGGCCAGGGAACTGCGCCCCATCCACACGCCGACCACGACACCCAGCAGCAGGACGATCAGGGTCGCCACCGCCGTGGAGGCCAGCGTCGTCATGCTGTCCGACCACACGCCGGTCGCGACGAGCGAGGCTACGCAGGCCACGGCCGTGACACCCGCGCGCCACCCGCCGAGCACGGCACCGACGGCGACGAGGACCGCGCCGACCAGCCACCACGGGGACTCGGTGAGCAGCGTCTCGAAAGGGTTGAGCAGCGCTGTGGTGATCAGATCCCTGGCTCCGTTGGTCAGTCCGCCGAAGGTGTCCTGCGTCCACAGGCTGACCGAGTCCGCCGTACGCGCGATGGCGCCGCCGGCCGCGGCGTCGCCGGGAAACTCGGCCGCCCACACATAGGTGTGGGACAGCCATACGCACACCGCGGCCGCCGCGCCGCCGGCCGACAGCAGGGGCTGGCGCCACTTCCCGAAGCGGCCGGCGCCGCGCTTCCTGGCGGCCTCCACCCGGTCGCCCGCCGCGGTCGTCACCCGGTCCAGCACGATGGCCATGACGACGATGGCGAGGCCGGCGTTGAAGGCGACGCCCACGTCGAGGGTCTGCAGCGCCTTGACGACGGTCTTGCCCAGGCCGGGCGCGTCGATCAGAGCGGCGACGGTGACCATGGACAGCGCGGCCATGATGGTCTGGTTCACGCCCATGACGACGGTCCGCTTGGACATGGGCAGCAGCACCTTGGTGAGCGTCTGCCGCCGGGTGGATCCCAGCGACTCGGCGGCCTCGACCGTGGTGGCGGGCACCTCGCGGATGGCATGCGCGGTGATGCGGATCGCGGGAGGCGCCGCGTAGATGAGCGTGGCGATCGTGGCGGATGCCGGGCCGATGAGGAAGAACAGCGTCAGCGGGGCCAGGTAGACGAAGGTCGGCATCGTCTGCATGAAGTCGAGGAAGGGTGCGATGGCGCGGTTCACCCGGTCGGAGAGCCCCGCCCAGATACCGAGCGGGATCCCGATGAGCAGGGAGACGAAGACCGCCGACAGGGTCAGGGCCAGGGTGTCCATGCTCTCCTGCCACAGTCCCTGCAGCCCGAAGAAGACGAACCCGGCCACGGCCAGGGCAGCGACGCGGATGTTCCCGAAGGCCCAGGAGATGTACCCGACCAGGGCGACGACGCCCAGCCAGCCGATGACAGGGACCGGACGCCCGGCCGACGGCTCGGAGATCAGTGACTGGATGAAGGTCACGAGCGTGTCTATGACCAGCCGGATCTCATTGAAGAAGTAGAGGAAGACCGGATTGCTGTTGCGGTTCGCCCCGATGGTGTCGTTGACCGAGTTGAACCAGCGGTGCAGGTCCGTCAGGTCGGCCGCCCCCAGCGCCAGAGTCTGTCGCCCGCGCAGAACGGCGAACAGCACCAGCCAGGCGACCAGGATCGCGGCCACCACGGTGCGGCGGCGGACCCCGCGTACGGACGCGACCCGCACGGCCGGTTCGGCAACGACGGCCATCACGCGCCGCCTTCCTGCCCCGCCACGACCGCGAGGATCTCCTCGTCCCCGACGATGCCCAACAGCCGCCCGTCCTCGACGACCTTGACCGGCTTGTCGGCGGCGAGCACCGCCCGCGTCGCCTCACGCACCACGACGTCCGGGCCCAGCTCCGGGCCGTCGAGGGGGTCGCCGGGCTCGGGGGCCCGCATGATCCAGCGCAGGGTCAGGACCTCGGCGCGGGGCACGTCCCGGACGAATTCCCGGACGTAGTCGTCGGCGGGCGCGCCGACCAGTTCGTCACCCGTGCCGCACTGAACCATCTTGCCGTCGCGCATGATGAGGATGCGGTCGCCGAGCTTGAGCGCCTCGGACAGGTCATGGGTGATGAACACCATGGTCTTGCCGACCTCGTGGTGCAGCCGGATGACCTCGTTCTGCATCTCGCGGCGGATCAGCGGGTCGAGCGCCGAGAACGGCTCGTCGAAGAAGAGCACGTCCGGATCGCCGGCCAGCGCCCGGGCGAGACCCACTCGCTGCTGCATGCCTCCGGATAGCTGCTCGGGATAGGAGTTCTCATATCCGGCCAGGCCTACGAGTTCGACCACCTCCTGGGCGCGCCGGTTACGCTCGGCCTTGCCCATCCCACGTATCTCCAGTCCGTACGCGACGTTGTCGACGACCCGGCGGTGGGGCAGCAGTCCGAAGTGCTGGAAGACCATGGAGAACTTGCGCCGCCGCAGCTCGCGCAGCCGTCTGGCGTCGGCGCCACGGATGTCCTCACCCTCGAAGTCGACTTCCCCCGCGGTGGGTTCGATCAGCCGGGTGAGACATCGCACCAGCGTGGACTTCCCGGAGCCGGACAGGCCCATGACGACGAAGACCTCGCCCGGCGACACCTCGAAGTTCACATCCCGTACGGCGGCGGTGCATCCCGTACGGTCCATGAGCTCACGGCGCGTGAGCCCGCACAGCTCCTCGGAATCCGGCACCTGGTCGGCCTTGGGCCCGAACACCTTCCACAACCCGCGCACGGAAATGACCGGGGCAGCGTCCTGGTCCTTGGACGTACCGCGCCGCTGCGGCAGTTCAGTCTGCTTGGGGGTCATGATCGACCTCTCTTCGGCGTTCAGCCGCGGAACCAGTGCTGCGGCCGGGGTTGGATGTTCTGCCAGATGTGCTTGGGCTCGCGGTATTCGTCCAGACCGGTCGGTCCCAGTTCCCGGCCCACGCCCGAGTGTCCGAAGCCACCCCATTCCGCTTGCGGCACATAGGGGTGGTAGTCGTTGATCCACACCGTGCCGTGGCGCAGCCGTCGCGCGACCCGCTGGGCCTTGCCCGCGTCCTGCGTCCATACGGCTCCGGCGAGTCCGTACTCGGTGTCGTTGGCGATGCGTACGGCGTCGTCCTCGCCGCTGAAGCGCTCCACGGTCAGCACGGGTCCGAAGGACTCCTCGTGCACCACGCGCATGTCCTGCCGGCACTCGTCGAGCACGGTCGGCGGGTAGTAGTAGCCTTCCGCGAGCGCGGGGTCCTCCGGGCGGCTGCCGCCGCATCGCAGTACGGCGCCCTCGGCGAGGCCGGCCGCGACATACGCCTCGACCCTCTCCCGGTGCTGTGCGGAGATCAGCGGTCCCGTATCGGCCTCGGGATCGAAGGGGCCGCCCAGACGGATGCGCCCGGCGCGGCGCACGACCTCGTCGACGAAGGCGTCGTGCAGCGAGTCCTCCACGATCAGGCGGGCACCGGCTGAGCAGACCTGCCCGGAATGCAGGAAGACGGCCGTGAGGGCGAAGTCCACAGCGGTATCGAAATCGGCGTCGGCAAAGACGACATTGGGGTTCTTGCCGCCCAGTTCGAGGGCGACCTTCTTCACGGTCGCGGCGGCCGTGGCCATGATCCTTCGGCCGGTGTCCAGGCCGCCGGTGAAGGAGATCATGTCGACGGCGGGGTCTTCGGACAGCGATGCGCCCACCTCGGGGCCGGTGCCCAGCAGGAGGTTGGCGGCGCCGGCCGGCAGGCCGGCCTCCTCAAGTACCCGCATCAGCAGGATCGATGTGGAGGGAGTGAGTTCACTCGGCTTGAGAACGATCGTGTTTCCGGCCAGAAGCGCGGGGGCGACCTTCCACGACGCCTGGAGCAGCGGGTAGTTCCACGGAGTGATCAACCCACAGACACCGACCGGCTCGTAGGTGACGCGGCTGACGGCGTCGTCGCGCCCGGTGTCGATCACCCGGCCGGCGCTGGTACCCGCGATCCCGCCGTAGTAGCGGAAACAGGAGACCACATCGGCGATGTCGTACTCGCTCTCCACCAGCCGCTTGCCGGTGTCCAGCGATTCGGCGCGGGCGAACTCCTTGGCGTCGCGCGCGATCAGATCGGCGGTGCGCAACAGCAGCGCGCCGCGCTCCCGCTCTGGGGTGCGCGGCCAGGGGCCCTCGTCGAATGCCCGGCGGGCCGCGGCGATCGCGGCCCCGCTGTCGGACCGCGTCCCTTCGGACACGACCGCGGCCAGCGTGCCGTCTGCGGGGCAGCGGATCTCCCGGTGACCTCCGGCAACCGGATCGCACCATTCTCCGTCCAGATACAGATCTGCCACGAGCGCAGCCCTTCGAGCGAAGTTCCGTTGCGCATGATGCACCGCATTGCTTGTGATGGAACACCCTGGCCGAACGTGTGACCTTCGTCAAGAGGGTGCGGCGGGCGGATCCGCCCCCTGGGCCCGCTGCCCCGACTCCCTTGACCAAGGGCCACGTCAGGCCGACCATGTTGCGCATCACTCATCCTGTTGTGCAATACGCACCAACGGAGGCCGTGCATGTCCCCTCGACCGCAACCTGGCCGTGAATACGTCCTCACGCTCTCGTGCCCGGACCAGGCCGGACTGGTTCACGCCGTGAGCGGCTATTTGGTCAGGAACTCCGGCAACATCCTGGAGAGCCAGCAGTTCGACGAGCGGCTTCAGGGCCGTTTCTTCATGAGGGTCCACTTCGATGTGTCGGACCCGGACACAGACGTGAAGAATCTGCGTGACCGATTCGGCCCCGTCGCCGAGGCATTTCGGATCTCGTGGACTCTTCGGGACGCCTCTACCCCGACCCGTACGCTCATCATGGTCTCGAAGTTCGGCCACTGCCTGAACGACCTGCTGTTCCGCTGGCGCACCGGCGCGCTCAACATAGAAATCCCGGCCATCGTCTCCAACCACCGGGAGTTCGAGGAACTGGCCGGGACCTACGGCATCCCCTTCCACCACATCCCGGTGACCAAGGACACCAAGGCCGACACCGAGGCACGCCTCATGGAGCTGGTCCGCGAGCTGGACATCGACCTGGTGGTGCTCGCCCGCTACATGCAGATCCTCTCCGACGACCTGTGCAAACAACTCGAGGGCCTGGCCATCAACATCCACCATTCTTTCCTGCCCAGTTTCAAGGGCGCACGCCCGTATCAGCAGGCGTACGAGCGCGGTGTGAAACTGGTGGGCGCCACGGCGCACTATGTGACGCCGGACCTGGACGAAGGGCAGATCATCGAGCAGGACGTGGTCCGTGTGGATCATTCGCTCGACCCGGACGAGCTGGTCACGGTCGGGCGGGACGTGGAGGCGCAGGTGCTGGCGCACGCGGTCAAGTGGCACAGCGAGAGCCGCGTCATGGTGGACGGAAACCGCACGGTGGTCTTCCGCTGAACGGTACGCGATCGCCGGACAGGATTGTTTCCCCCACCCCGCCCCCGTCCTGACTGGGACTACGCCCCGGGTCCGGCCCGGACGAGCTCCATGGGAGCCCGTCCGGCAGGTGCTAGCAACCGTCGAGGCGCTCCAGCATGCCGCGTCGCCAGCGCTCGGTCTCGGCGATCTGGTTGAAGGTGAACAGGTGCAGGCCCGCGACCGCCGCCGAAGGCGCTGTCAGCACGGGCGCGCCGCGCCGCAGCAGCCGCTCCGGCGCATAGCCGCCCGGCGCCGCGAAGCGCACGAACCAGGAAGCGTGCCGGGCCAGGAAGCGCGTCGACTCCCCCACACCGATCTTCGCCGCCATCGCCAGGAGCTTCGTACGTTCGACGGGTCCGGCCACGCCCACGTGCACCGGGAGGGTGACATCCCGGCGGCGGACCCGCGTCACCCACTCGCCCAGCACGCGGGGGTCGAAGCACAGGTTGCTCACGATGTACGTGGCGTGGGCACGCTTGTCCCACATCGCCTGGATGGTGGTGTCGTCGTCGATGAGCGGATGGCTCTCCGGGTAGCCGGTGATGCCAACCCTGCTGAAGGGACTGCCCAGCTCGCCCAGCCGCCGCAGCACGGGCAGCGCCCCCTCGTACGGTCCGGCGGGCGGATCCGCGTCCCCGGCCGGTACGAAGACGTCGTCCACGCCCGCCTCCCGCAGCCGTGCGACGACCTCCGCCACATGGGCGCCGTCCCTGAGGAGCCGGGCGGGCACATGCGGCACGACGCCGTACCCCTCCACCGCCAGCAGGGTCGCGAGATCCAGCGTCGGCTCCAGGCCCTTCACCGGCGACGCCGTGACCGTCACCACCACATCGCGCGGCACATGGGCGAGAACCTTGTCCTGCGTGGACTTCGCCGGCAGGACCTCGTAGCGGACGTTCTTCAGCAGCTCTCTCACCGCGGGTCGCGGTGCCGGTAGTACGAGGCCTTGGAGGGCGGCAGCGGCTCCTTGCCGAGGATGAGGTCGGCGGCCTTCTCCGCGATCATCATCACGGGTGCGTAGATGTTGCCGTTGGTGACGTACGGCATCACGGAGGCATCCACGACGCGCAGCCCCTCCACGCCGTGCACCCGCATGCTCTCCGGGTCTACGACGGCCATCTCGTCCGTGCCCATCTTGCAGGTACAGGAGGGGTGCAGGGCGGTCTCACCCTCCTTCGCGACCCAGGCGAGGATCTCCTCGTCGCTCTGCACGGAGGGTCCGGGCGAGATCTCCCCGTCGTTGTACGGGGCGAGCGCGGGCTGGTTGAGGAGCTTGCGGGTCACCCGGATCGCCTCGACCCACTCACGTCGGTCCTGTTCGGTGGACAAGTAGTTGAAGCGCAGCGCCGGATGCTCGCGCGGGTCCTTGCTCTTGATCTTCACGGAGCCGAGGGCGTCGGAGTACATGGGTCCGACGTGCACCTGGTAGCCGTGCCCGCCGGCGGGCGAGGACCCGTCGTAGCGGACCGCGATGGGCAGGAAGTGGAACATCAGGTTGGGGTAGTCCACATCCTCGTTGCTGCGGACGAAGCCCCCCGCCTCGAAGTGATTGGTCGCGGCCGGGCCCTTGCGCAAGAGCCACTGGAGGCCGATGAAAGGAGCACGCCACTTGGCGAGGTACGGCTGCATGGACACCGGCTGCTTGCAGGCGTGCTGGACGTAGACCTCCAGATGGTCCTGCAGGTTCTCACCCACCCCCGGCAGGTGGTGGACGACGTCGATGCCGAGCGGCTCGAGTTCCTCGGCGTTTCCGACGCCGGAGAGCTGCAGCAGCTGTGGGGAGTTGATTGCACCGCCGCACAGGATGACCTCACGGGCGCGCACCTGCTGGACCTTGCCGCGGCGTCGCCGGTACTCGACGCCGACTGCGCGCTTGCCCTCGAAGAGCACGCGAGTGGCCAGGGCACGTGTCCTGACGTCAAGGTTCGGCCGCCTCTTCACGGGCCCCAGGTACGCCTTCGAGGCCGACAGGCGGCGGCCGCGGTGGACGTTGCGGTCGAAGGGCGCGAAGCCTTCCTGCCGATAGCCGTTGACGTCGTCGGTGCGGGGGTGGCCAGCTTCCTGGACGGCCTGGAGGAAGGCGGGGAAGAGCGGGCTGGAGGCCGGGCCGCGTTCGAGGACGAGGGGGCCCTCGTGGCCGCGGAACTCGTCGTCGGGGTCCGCCGCCAAGCAGTTCTCCATCCGCTTGAAGTACGGCAGACAGTGGGCGTAGTCCCAGGTTTCCATCCCCGGGTTGGCCGCCCACCGCTCGTAGTCCATCGGGTTGCCGCGCTGGAAGATCATGCCGTTGATGCTGCTGGAACCGCCGAGCACCTTGCCGCGGGCATGGTAGACGCGCCGACCGCCCATGTGGGGCTCGGGCTCGGATTCGTACTTCCAGTCGTAGAAGCGACTGCCGATGGGGAAGGTCAGCGCCGCGGGCATGTGTATGAAGACATCCCAGGGGTAGTCGGACCGGCCGGCCTCCAGCACCAGCACGCGGTTGCCCGGCTCGGCGGAGAGCCGGTTGGCCAGGGCACTGCCGGCCGAACCGCCGCCGACGATGACGAAGTCATACTGCAAGGGGGCCATGGTCTGCCTCGTCTCGCTCGCGTCGTCGATATGCGCGGCATGGTAGTACGGGTAGCGCTATACGCACTAGGTTGCAAGCCGCGCAACTTGATTCGCTTGAGACTCCTTCCCGCTTCCGTCCGTGCCGTTGTTTACCGCGCGTATAGTTGCACCATGAGCAACTTCACCGCAGATAGCGAGACCCCGGGACCGCAGGGCGGTGGCGTGCAGTCCGTCGACCGCGCCATCAGCGTGCTGGAGATCCTGGCCCAGCGCGGCGAGGCCGGCGTCAGCGAAGTGGCCGCGGAGCTCGACGTCCACAAGTCCACCGCCTTCCGGCTGCTCGGCGCCCTGGAGGCACGCGGGCTGGTGGAACAGGCGGGCGAGCGCGGCAAGTACTGCCTCGGCTTCGGCATCGTACGGTTGGCCGGTGCGGTCACCGGTCGTATCGACATCACACAGCAGGGCCGCCCGGTCTGCGAGCGACTCGCCGAGGAAATCGGCGAGACCGTGAACATCGCCATCTTGGAGAAGCAGTTCGCGATCAACCTCTGCCAGGTGCGCGGCCCCGGCGCCATCACCGCACACAACTGGGTCGGCCAGCTCACCCCGTTGCACGCCACCTCCAGCGGCAAGATCCTTCTGGCCCACCTCCCCGCGAAGCAGCGCGCCGAACTCCTCGCGGACGCGGGCCTGGAGAAGCTCACGCCACACACCCTGACCTCGAAGACGAAGCTCGAGAAGAACCTCGCCGAGGCCAGGGAGCGCGGCTATGCCTGGACGCTGGAGGAGCTGGAGATCGGCCTGCATGCCATGGCCTCTCCGGTCCGCTCCCGGGACGGCGAGGTCATCGCCGCGGTCAGCGCCTCCGGACCCTCCTACCGATTCACCGAGGAGCGGATGCACGAGCTCGCACCGGTACTGGTCAAGGGCGCAGAGGAGATCAGCCACCGGATGGGCTACCTGGGCTGACCGCACGCCGCACGCCTGGCACCCTGGGCGCCCGGGCCGCCGTTACTCCGGCTGCCGGGCGCCGAGGCGTTCGCGTACCCAGTCGTGGAAGGCGCCGATGTGGTGCTCGCTGGGCACCAGGACACCGCCCTTGGCGTACAGGCGCGAGCTCATCGCTGGCTGACAGCGCTCGCAGGCGTCGAAGTCCTGCCGGTTGACCCGATCGAAGAGCTCGACGGAGCGGCTGACGTCCTTGCCGCCGCGCACGACGTCCTTCAGATACAGCCAGTCGCACTCGACGATCGTACGGTCCGCGGCCACCGGGTACATCCGATGGAAGATCACATGGTCGGGCACGAGGTTGATGAAGACCTGGGGCTTGATGGTGATCGCGTAGTAGCGGCGGTCCTGGTCCTCGGTGACGGTCGGGATACGATCGAGCCCCTCCGAGCCGTCGACCGTGAAGCCCTTGATGTCCGTGCCGAATTCGGCGCCGTGACCGACGTAGTACTGCGCGGCGTAGCCGTCCGCGAATTCGGGGAGCACCTCGGTGAGTTCGGGGTGGATGGTGGCGCAGTGGTAGCACTCCATGAAGTTCTCGATGATGAGCTTCCAGTTCGCCTTGACGTCGTAGACGATCCGCCTGCCGACCTCGAGGTTCGCCATGTCGTAGTGCTCGATGGACTCCACGTCGCCCAGCCGGGTGCGGACCGCGCCGATGACCTGGTCCTCGAAGGAAGGCGGATTCTCAGCCAGGCAGACCCAGACGTACCCGAGCCATTCGCGTACCCGCACGCCCACCAGGCCGTACTCGGTACGGCCGACGTCCGGCATCCTGGTGAGGTTGGGCGCGGCGACCAGCTTGCCGTTCAGGTCGTACGTCCAGGCGTGGTACGGGCACTGGAAGGCCCGCTTGACCTCGCCGGTCTCCTCGATACAGAGCTTCGCGCCGCGGTGCCTGCAGACGTTGAAGAAGGCGCGAATGGATTCGTCGCGCGAGCGGGTGACGAGGATGCTCTCGCGGCCCACGTCCACGGTCTTGAAGGCACCCGGCTTGGCAAGCTCCGAGGAGCGCGCGACGCAGAACCACATCGTCTCGAAGATGCGCTCCTGCTCCTGGGCGAAGATCCCGGGATCGGTGTAGTAGGAGCCGGGGAGAGTGGCGATCAGGCTGTCCGGCAGGCTGGTCGAGGTCACAGGGCACTCCTCGCGGGAAAAACGTCGTTGTGTGACAAGCAACGGAATGTGCAATACGCAACCGCAGGCAACGCCCGCAGCATGCGGTGCGAGACCGGCGGCGTCAAGACCTCGCCGTGGCGAGCTGCTTGCGCCAGCGCGTGAACAGCCGCGGCTGGTCCATCCCGAGCACGGCGACCGGGTGTCCGGCACTCCGATAGACGGCGAGGAAGCTGCGGTCGTCCGTAGCTCCCTCCTCGACAGTGACGCTGTCGAACCCTGCGACGTGCCCGGCGAACTGGATGCGCACGCCGTACTGGTCGGACCAGAAGTACGGTGGCCTGGGCGCCGCCGGTGCCGCCGTGCCCCCGGAGAGCAGCGTCGCGACGGCCGCGGTCGGCCGTTCCTGGGCGCCGGTCCAGTGCTCGACCCTGCGGTGGGCCCCGGAGGCCGGGTCGTACCAGGAGGCGCAGTCGCCGACCGCGACGACACCGGCCAGGCTGGTGCGGCCGTCGACGCCGCACCGGACACCGTTCTCCAGCACGATGCCGGAGCCTTCGAGCCATTCGACACACGGGCGGGCACCCACGCCGACGACGACCGTGTCCGCCGGAAGCCGGCGGCCGTCCGCCAGCAGGACTGCGTCAACTCGGCCGCCGGCCCCGCTGAGCTGTTCGACCCCTTTGCCGCAGAGCAGCCGTACGCCATGGTCCGCGTGGAGCAAGGAGACGATGCCGCCCATGGTCTCACCGAGCGGTCCGGCAAGCGGGGTCGGCGCCACTTCGACGACCGTCACATCGAGACCGAGCCGGTACGCGGTCGAGGCCACCTCGGCGCCGATGAATCCGCCGCCGATGACGACCAGCCGCCCGCCGCGGGCGAGGTCGGTCCGTAGGGCCTGAGCGTCGTCCAGGGTTCGCAGTGTATGAACACCGGCCAGACCGTCGCTCCCGGGCAGGGTGCGGGCCGCCGCTCCGGTGGCGATGACGATGCCGTCGGCCCGTACCGCACGGCCGTCGGCAAGCCGCACCGAGCGGTCGCCGCGGTCAAGCCCGGTGGCCCGTACGCCGAGCAGCCACTCGGCGCCGAGATCCTCGCCGTCCGCCTCCAGCGAGAGGTCCGCCTCACCCATGCCACCGGCGAGGTATTCCTTCGACAGAGGCGGCCTGTCGTACGGCCGGTGCGGCTCGTCGCCGATCAGGACCAGCCGCCCACCGTACCCCTGCTTCCGCAGTGAACGCGCCGCCGACAGTCCGGCCAGCGAGGCGCCCACCACGGCCACGGTCCTCACGCGGGACCTCCGGCGAGCCGTGCCGTGACACAGGGAGGCAGGTTGGGCGCGGCCTCGGACGGCTGTACGTAGATCATTCCACCCTCGACGACCACATGGTGGGTCCGGACGGGCAGCCTGGCCGGCGGAGCGTCGACGGCCCCGGTCCGCAGGTCGAACTTGGAGGCGTGCAGCGGGCATTCGACCTCGCACCCTTCCAACCAGCCGTCCGCGAGCGAGGCGTCCTGGTGCGTGCAGGTGTCGTCGATGGCCAGCACCT
Source organism: Streptomyces sp. BF23-19 (assembly GCF_041106355.1). Taxonomy (NCBI): domain Bacteria; kingdom Bacillati; phylum Actinomycetota; class Actinomycetes; order Kitasatosporales; family Streptomycetaceae; genus Streptomyces; species Streptomyces sp. BF23-19. The sequence goes on from NZ_JBGBPT010000009.1 coordinate 56,058, forward strand.
CGCCGTCTTCGGTGTGGAACACCGCGACGGGCGGGTCGATTTCGAGCCGATGGGCCTCGCCTCGCGGCAGATCCGCGAGGCGGCACACGGGAATCATCAAGGGACACCTCGGTGCGTATAGCGAAACGGATTGCGATGTACGCAACGCCAGTCTGGAGGGGGCCCCATACCTTGTCAAGGATCCGATCGGGACAGCGGGGCAGCCGAAGAAGGGGGCCGCGAGCCTTGGCGCGGCAGGCCCGCCACCACGTCACTCCGGTGGCCAAATGCGCACTAAATTGCGTATCGCGCAACTCGCCAACTCGCACCACACCGGGAGTCGATGCCGCATGCGCGCACCCACCTGCCCTTCCGGCCGGGCGAGAGCCTGTACGGGTACTACAACCGGCTCTTCTGGATCGACGACAAGGTCCGCCACCCGTGGATCGCCCAGGTGTTCTCGGTGAGAAGCGGTCCGCCGAGCAGAAGTCCGCGGGCGAAGCCGTCGACGCCGGGCGAAGCCGGGTGGTGGTGGAACCGGCGGAAATCGGCGGGTGACGCCCGGCGGGCTACCCGGGGGGGGGGCGGGCCCCCCCCCCCCGATGACGATGACGACGTTCGGGTCGCGCCAG